>NZ_JBFUJG010000156.1:0-10335 GCF_056401495.1 Mucilaginibacter sp. P4_E8 | reverse complement strand
GCTTCGTTTAAAGACGCCCTAAAGTAATTGAATAAAAGCCTTATAATAAAGCCCTGTTTTAAAAAAGCAGGGCTTTATTATTTTGCGATTTGCTAACATCTGCACATCTGCCATTTGCACATTCAAAAGCTCCCCCTTTAGGGGCCGGGGGGCTTAAAAAAATATCCCCAGCAAAACTCCGATGATGATAACTACCGGGGTTTTTATTTTGGTAAAATGTAGCAGGGCAAAGGTGCCGGTCATTAAGCCATAAGCTACCCAATCACCCCCAAATGGCTTTACCAATAAAATAAACGCAGTGGCCATAAAACCTACTGCAACCGCATTAATGCCGCTTAATGAATTTTTGATACGGGTTATTCTTTTCAGATCCTCCCAAAAAGGTACGATGAACAATATCAGTATCAGACCCGGTGTATTTACACCTATCACCGCTACCAGGCTACCTACAATCTGGCCGCCAATACCAAAACCCTTGTTTCCTAATGTAATACCACCTAAAAATGAGGTAAAAGAAAATGTTGGGCCTGGTAAGGCCTGTTGCAAGGCATAGCCCGAAAGAAACTCCGAATTGCTCAGGTAATGTTTAACCTCCACAAATTCGGTATACATTAATGGTACCATAACCTGTCCGCCGCCAAATATCAATATACCGTTACGGTAAAAGTTTTCAAACAAACGTATGGGTAAACTAAATGGTGATGTTTGGTTAATAATGGCACCCAAAGCAGCAAAAAACAACAATATTCCAATAAAATAAGCTACTTTATTAGGGTTTACGTTTGAATATAGCTTAACCCGCAGCTCATTTTCCTGCGGCTGTGTTTCCATGGCCGATGATATAATGCCCCCTAATAAAACCAATATTGGAAAAGCGTAGGCATTTTGTAAAATAAGCGTTGCTATGAGCGATCCGATGGCCAGCATAGTGCTCACCCGTGTTTTTAAAAACCTGTTGGCAAAGGTGTAGGTAGCGTAAGCTACTATCCCCACGGCCATAGGTTGTATATAGGTAATTACATGTGCAAACTTAGCATGATTGGCAAACATTTTATAGCTGATGGCTGCTACTCCCATTATTGCTGCCGATGGCAGGATCCATATCAGGAAAGTGATCAGCGCTAACCGCAGCCCCCCTACCTTCCAGGCTATGCCAACCAGTGTTTGGGTTGATGACGGACCGGGCAATACCTGCGACAGCGCATTTAGTTCCATCAGTTCATCTTCGGTTATATAACGTCTTTTTTCAACAAATTCGCGTAGCAAAACAGCTATGTGTGCCTGGGGCCCCCCAAAAGCGGTAAATGTGTAAATAAAAACGTCGCGGAGAAATAGAAGATGCCGTTTAGTAATGTTCATCGGTTCATTAGTTCATTTAGTTTATTGGTACTGGGTTTAAATTTAGCCATTGTTTATTAATGAACTAATAAACACCAGTGAACTAATGAACTAATAGTCATCATCGTCTTCTTCAATACCCATGGCCAGTCTGTAAACAGCCTGTAATTCTGAAAACGCATGGTTATCACGTTTCAGTTTAGCGGTTTTCATGCCGGTTTCGTAGGTGTTAATGGCATCCTGTTTACGGTTAAGGGCTTCGTATAGCTTGCCTAAATGATAATAAGTGCCTACATAGTTAGGATGGTTTGTAATTAAATCCTCATAATAACTCAAGGCCTTATCTGCCTGATTAAGACGCAGATATTCTGTAGCGAGGGCATATTTTAAGAACTCGTCCTCTGGTTCATTCTTTATAAATTCTAATAGCTTATCCAATCTGCTCAACTCCATTTTAAACTCTATCTTTTTTAACTAAATTTGCAAAAACCTATTAATATGAAGATCTTGGTATGTGTAAGTAATGTTCCTGATACCACCACAAAAATAACCTTTACTGATAACAACACCCAATTTAATACAAATGGTGTTCAATTTATATTAAATCCTTATGACGAGATAGCTCTTTCGCGCGCTATTGAGCTAACCGATGGCGGTAAGGGTTCAGTAACGGTTATTAATGTTGGTGAAGTAAATACAGAGGCCACCATCCGCAAGGCACTCGCTATTGGTGCAACTGATGCGGTGCGTATAAACGCTAAACCGCATGATGCCTGGTATGTGGCTTATCAAATAGCCCAATATGTAAAAGCCAATCCATTCGACCTTATTTTAACCGGCCGAGAGTCCATTGATTATAACGGCTCAAAAGTGGCCGGTATGCTGGGCGAACTGCTGGATATGCCATCGGTATCCATCATTAAAAAATTGGATGCTACTGACAGCAATGCAACTGTTGAGCGCGAAATTGAAGGCGGCAAAGAAGTTTTGACTATTCCATTCCCTTTTGTAGCAGGTACAGCCGAAGGTGTTGCAGAACCTAAAATACCTAACATGCGTGGTATCATGTCGGCCCGCACCAAACCCTTAACTGTTGTTGAACCAGTTGATGTAAAAACATTTTCAGAGATTCTCAGTTATGAAACACCTGCCCCACGTGGACAGGTTAAACTGGTACCTGCTGATGATACGGCTAAACTGGTTGAGCTTTTACACACCGAAGCACGTGTTATATAATTAAATTTAAACCGATTTTTACGAAAACATTTAATATGTCAGTTTTAATATATGCGGAAAATGCCGGCGGTAAATTCAAGAAGTCGATTTTTGAAGCCGTAACTTATGCCCGGGCCATTGCCGATCAAAATAACACCAGCCTTGTGGCTATTTCTATTGGCGATGTAAGCGCCGGCGAACTGGCTGCTTTGGGCAAATACGGAGCTGAAAAGGTGCTTCATGTATCTGGAGAAAAATTGAAGAATTTTGTAAACCAGGCCTATGCCTCAGTAATTGCCGAAGCTGCTAAAAAACAAGGCGCAGATATTGTAGTATTATCCAATACCTTCTCGGGTCGTGGCCTGGCTCCCAGACTGGGTGTAAAACTGGAGGCTGGCGTTGCAGATGGCGCGGTAGCATTACCTGAACAAAATGGAGGTAAATTCACCGTTAAAAAAACCGCGTTTTCGGGCAAAGCTTTTGCTGTTGTTGAATTAACGTCGGCCAATAAGGTTATTGCCCTGGTACCTAACTCTTATAAAGTTGTGGAAACCGGAGGAACAGCCCAGGTAGAAGATTTTACAGTAGAAACTAAAGAGTCGGATTTTAAAGCCATGATCAAAGAGATCGTACGCTCAACCGATAAAGTATCATTACCCGATGCCGAAATTGTAGTTTCGGCAGGGCGCGGCCTTAAAGGCCCCGAAAACTGGGGAATGGTAGAAGAGCTGGCCGAACTGCTTGGAGCAGCTACAGCATGCTCAAAACCGGTATCAGATGCCGGATGGCGCCCCCATAGTGAACACGTTGGACAAACTGGTATAGCTGTCAGTCCAAATTTGTATATTGCAATAGGAATTTCAGGTGCCATACAACACCTGGCAGGCATCAGTTCTTCAAAGGTTATTGTGGTTATTAACAAAGATCCCGAGGCTCCGTTTTTTAAGGTAGCCGACTATGGTATTGTTGGCGACGCATTTGAAGTGGTGCCTAAATTAATAGCGGCCGTTAAAGAATATAAAGCTTCAGCATAAATTATTAGGTGCGATGGGTAATAACATGAAAAAAATTAAGCTGGATATTGTAGGCTTGTCATACAGTCAAACACAATCAGGTGCCTACGCTTTGGTTTTAGGCGAAGTGAGCGGACGCCGCAGGCTCCCTATAATTATTGGCAGCTTTGAAGCGCAGGCCATAGCTATCGAAATAGAGAAAATGACCCCAAGCCGACCGCTTACGCATGATCTGTTCAAGAGCTTTGCGCAGGCCTACCAGATAGAGGTGCAGGAGATCATCATTTATAATTTGGTTGATGGTATATTTTACTCCAAACTAATTTGCAGTGATGGTAAAAAGTCTGTTGAAATTGATGCCCGTACATCTGATGCCATTGCCGTGGCTGTTAGATTTGACTGCCCTATTTTCACATACGAATTTATACTTTCAACCGCAGGCATTGTAATTGAAGGCAATGATTTTGTTTATCTTGAAAATATTAACGAAACCCAGGAAGAAAAATCTGTTGGTACCGCGGTAGGCAGCGGATTTGCATCCTTAAGTATCGATGAGCTAAAAACAAAACTGCAGGAAGCGCTTGCCGAAGAATCATACGAAAAAGCAGCCAAAATACGTGATGAGTTAAACAAGCGCAAAGCGTCATAATTTAAAGTAGTGATTTCGGAAGMTTAATTGGTAAAACAATCACCCATGTCATTTCGAACGAGGAACGGGGAGAAATCTTATATGACTTTTCATAGGAACTTTGAATAGTGTATAAGATTTTTCGCTATAGCTCGAAATGACAGACACTTTAGCGAGTATTAAAAATTCCAATAGTCAAATACATCCCATTTTACTAAATTCCCTGCTTGGCGGTTTCTTGATTTACATTTATTTCATTACTTTCCATTTTTAATTTAACACTGATCATATTTATTAAACCAGGTACTGTATGAATATTAAGTTTCGCTTAATTCTGATGAATTTTATGCAATATTTTATATGGGGGGCCTGGCTTTTAACTATAGGTGCTTATTGGTTTCAAAATAAACATTGGTCGGGAGCCCAATTTGGGGCCATTTTCTCCACCATGGGTATCTCAGCGATCTTTATGCCGGCCCTTACCGGCATTATTTCAGACAGGCTTGTAAATGCCGAAAAGCTATACGGCATTATGCATATTTTAGGGGCATTGGTATTATTTACGTTACCCCTTGTAAAAGATCCTTCCACGTTTTTCTGGGTAATGTTATTAAATATGATCTTCTATATGCCAACCTTATCCCTGTCAATAACAGTTGCATTTTCAGCTTTAAAAAACAGCAATATAGATGTAGTGAAGGATTATCCTCCAATACGGATCTGGGGAACTATTGGTTTTATTGTGGCACTATGGGTAGTAAGCCTCACTCATAATGAAACCTCGCCAAACCAGTTTTATATCGCCTCTGCAATAGCCTTAACATTGGGTATTTATTCATTCAGCCTTCCAAAATGCCCGCCTCTTTTAACTAAAACCAATAATAAGTCGTTTATAGACTTATTAGGAWTAAATGCCTTTGCTTTATTTAAGACCCCGAAATTTGCTATTTTTTTCGCTTTCTCCCTACTTTTAGGAGCAGCTTTACAGCTCACCAATGCCTATGGTGATACCTACATCCATGATTTTAAAAATGTAGCTGCGTATAAGGACTCAATTGCAGTAAAATATCCTGCTATCATTATGTCCATATCCCAGATATCCGAAACGCTCTTCATTTTAGCTATCCCATTCTTCCTGCGTAAATTTGGAATTAAGTATGTGATGCTGTTCAGCATGTTAGCCTGGGTGTTACGATTTGGGCTTTTTGCTTTTGGAAACCCTGCCGAAGGGTTGTGGATGATAATCTTATCCTGTATTGTATACGGTATGGCGTTTGATTTCTTTAATATTTCAGGCTCATTATTTGTTGAAACACAAACAACTCCCGAAATAAGAGGCAGTGCACAGGGCTTATTTATGATGATGGTAAATGGATTTGGAGCATTGTTTGGCAGTTTTGCAAGCGGTGAAATTATTGATAAATTTTTCACCATGCCCGATCAAAGCAAAAACTGGCACGGCATCTGGCTTACTTTTGCGGTGTATGCCTTGGTGATTGCTATTGTTTTCCCGTTTGTGTTTAGGTATAAACATAACGCGGCACTCAAACATGCTATTGCACACGCGTAAAACAATATCATCTGAATCAGAATTTACAGGATTTGAAAATTAACAGAATGTAACTTGATTATTCTGAAAATCCTTAAATCCTGTAAATTCTGATTCAGACAATTACTTCTTCCCTATCGCATATTGTATCCCACCCAAAAGGTGCTTCAAATACAAAGGATCAGCGTATGATTCATCGGTATGGCCCAGTTCGGTATAAAATGCCCTGCCGCCATCAAACTCATGGTACCAGCTCATAGGGTGATTATCACCGTTCTCGCCACCTGTATAGCTTTTCTCATCAATCTTGATCAGCACATGCAGATCATCACCAATCCATTTGTAATTATACCATTCATCCCATCTTTTCCATTCTTCGCGCAAGTGTTTGGTAGCTATAAAATTACGGTCAACCACATGCAGGGTAGCGTTCTGCTGTTTCGGGTGACTTTTAAAATAAGCCCCAACCAGTTTACCATACCAAGGCCAGTCATATTCCGTATCGGTTGCCGCGTGTACACCAACAAACCCGCCACCTGCTTTTATATATTGTTCAAAAGCGGTTTGCTGGGTATCATTCAAAACATCCCCGGTAGTACTTAAAAATATTACCGCCGCGTATTGCTTAAGATTAGCAGCTGTAAATTTTTCGGCATTGGTAGTGGTATCCACATCAAAATTATTTTCCTGACCAAGTTTTATAATGGCAGGAACGCCTACAGCTATGGAGTTATGATGAAAACCAGCTGTTTTACTAAAAACCAATACTTTGGTTTTGGCAAAAGCCTGTGTAAATACCGAGCTGATCAATAGGGCAACGATGATTAGTTTCTTCATGTTATATTGGGTTAAATTATTTTATGTCAAGCTGAACTTTTTCCAGCATCTCATGAGCAGGTCAATTCCAATGATTGGCCCTGCTCGTGAGATCCCTAAATAAATTCGGGATGACTTATGATGTTTGATTTATCTTTTGTTCTTTCCTTCTATCTTTAATCCTTTGTTTATTATCTCCTTAAATATTCCCTTTCTTTAATTCATCCGCGGCGAAATTGGCTGCGCGTGCGGTTAGGGCCATATAGGTTAATGACGGATTTTGACATGCTGATGAGGTCATGGCTGCGCCATCGGTAACAAAAACGTTCTTGGCATCCCATACCTGGTTGTGTTGGTTTAATACAGATGTTTTAGGATCGCGGCCCATTCTTGCTGTACCCATTTCATGAATGCCATCGCCTACATGGTGCCCCCTGTCGTGTGTTTTTACATTTTTAACACCGGCACTTTCCAGCATGGCTTTTGCCTCCTTAATAATATCAATGCGCATCTTTTTCTCGTTATCTTTAATTTCGGCATCCATAGCTAAAATTGGCAGTCCCCATTTATCTTTCCGGGTTTTGTCAAGGGTGATCTTGTTTTCATGATAAGGGAGCAGTTCACCAAAACCTCCAATCCCAATTTGCCATTCTCCAGGTTCGGTTATGGCATCTTTATATTGCGCACCAATGTTCAATTCAGCTATTTCCCGGCTCCAGCCTGTACGGCTTGCGGCGCCCTGGTAACCAAAACCCCGCAAATAATCCCGCTTATCACCAAATAAATTGGCAAACCGCACCACATAAATACCGTTTGCACGGCGGCCATAATAATATTTGTCCTCAAAACCCTCTACTTTACCAGATGCACCCAGGTTATAGTGGTGATCCATAATATTATGTCCCAGTTCACCACTGCTGCTGCCTAACCCATCAGGCCAAATGTCAATAGCCGAATTCATCAATACCCAGGCGCTATTTAAAGCCGATGCATTAACAAACACAATTTTTGCATAATACTCATAGGTCTGGTTGGTTTCGGCATCCAGTACCTCTACCCCTGTTGCCTTTTGGGTATCCTTATCATATAATATTTTAGTAACTATAGAGAATGGTCTTACAGTCAGGTTCCCGGTTGCAAGGGCCGCAGGCAAAGTTGACGACTGTGTACTGAAATATCCGCCGAAAGGACAACCTTCCCAGCACCTGTTCCTGAACTGGCATTTTGTACGGCCTGGTATAGCAGCAGTAAGATTAGCCGAACGGCCAATGATCATGTGCCTTGTACCGTTATAGTTCTTTTTAATACGTTCAGCCACATCCTTTTCAACCCAGTTCATATCCATAGGCGGCAGGAAATGCCCATCAGGCAATTGCGATAAACCTTCCAATGAACCACTTACTCCGGCAAATTTTTCTACATGATCATACCAGGGTGCAAGATCTTTATAGCGTATTGGCCAGTCAATTGCCCAGCCATCTTTTGCATTAGCTTCAAAATCATGATCGCTCCAGCGGTAACTTTGCCTTCCCCATAAAATAGAACGTCCGCCTAACTGGTAAGAACGCCACCAGTTAAAGGGCTTAACTTCGGTGTACGGAGCTTCCTGTTCATTTACCCAATAATCCATAATGGGCTCAGTAGCGCCCCATCCACGTGAAATAACCGGGCGCACCTTGCGCTGTGCCTGTGTTACATTGCCACGGTGCTCAAAATCCCAGGGATCTTTACTGGCTGTTTTATAATCTTTGATATGCTCAAAATTTCGCCCGCGTTCAAGCATAATGGTTTTCAAGCCTCTTCCGGTTAATTCTTTAGCCGCCCAGCCTCCGCTTATACCCGAGCCGATAACTATCGCATCATAGGTATTATCGGCCTTAGCTTTGCCGCTTACATTGTTTAATGGCATAATTTAACTAATTATTAAAGGTTAATTAAGAATTGGTTCTGGTAATTGGATAAACAATATTATTAATTAAAATCAACTAAAGCAATCAAGTAGCGCATAAAAATACAATCGATTGTAATTATGCGGTTACAAAAGACTTATTGGGAATTGACTCACCTGGTCTGCGCTTTTCCGGGCCCCTGACTCTAACATTCTTAATTTCAATCACGTAAAACAGCATCAAATTTTATATTTTTACCCCTCACCTGCACAATGCCATGCTTACTATAAGTGAACTATATATTTACCCTATAAAATCATTGGGCGGCATAGCCGTAACCCATTCGGAGGTTACTGATCGTGGCTTAAAATATGACAGGCGCTGGATGCTGGTTAATGAGCAGAACCGCTTCCTTACACAAAGGGAGTTTCCACAAATGGCATTATTGAAAGTGCAGATTGAAAGTGATGGTTTATTGGTTACCCACCATTTAAATGGATCTGTCAGCATACCTTTTAAGCAATACAACCCAAACAAACAGCAAGTGGTTATTTGGGATGATACATGCCCTGGTGTATTTGTGAGTGATGAACATGACACCTGGTTCAGTGCCGCGCTTGGTATAAAATGCCGGCTGGTTTATATGCCCGATGATACCCGGCGTGAAGTTGATCAAAGATATGCTCCCGAAGGCTCAGTTACCTCTTTTTCTGATGCCTATCCCTTTTTAATTATCGGTCAGGCATCGCTTGATGATTTGAATAACCGCCTTGCCGAACCTTTACCCATGAACAGGTTTAGGCCGAATATTGTTTTTATCGGCGGCGAACCTTTTGAGGAAGACCTGATGAAGCATATACACATTGCAGACATTAGTTTTTATGGCGCAAAACTTTGTGCCCGCTGTATAATGACCACTATAAACCAGCAAACCGCGGTAAAGGCTAAAGAACCTTTAAAAACTTTAGCGTCCTATCGTTTTAAGAATAATAAAATACTGTTTGGCCAAAACCTGATCCATGGGGGTACTGGTATTATTACTGTAGGCGATACAATCGAGGTATTGAGTATTCATAATGAAGAAAGGTTCATTGTACCTCAAAAATGAAAAGGTATATCGCACATATAGCGCTATTGGTTAAAGATTATGATGAGGCCATTGAGTTTTACACTCAAAAACTTGACTTCATCCTTATTGAAGACAGCGCTTTAAGTGATACCAAAAGATGGGTATTAATTGCACCTGATAAACAGGCACAATGTTATATTTTACTGGCAAAAGCGGCTAATGACGAACAAAAGCAGGCCATTGGTAATCAATCAGGTAAACGGGTGTTCCTGTTTTTATATACTGATGACTTTTGGCGCGATTACCATAAAATGCTTAAACTGGATATTAATTTTGTAAGACCGCCAATAGCAGAAGAATATGGTACTGTAGCCGTGTTTGAGGATTTGTATGGTAATTTATGGGATTTGATACAGCCGAATTAAGATATCTCTGCTTTATATTAATAGATTAGTAAAATGAAACCAACCATCACCATTGAATATTGCCCCAAATGTAACTGGATGATGCGGGCGGCCTACATGGCCCAGGAACTGCTTACCACTTTTACTGATGATGTTTATGGTGTAACGCTGCATCCGAGTGAAATAAGCGGCAAATATACCATCAGCGTTGACAGCATTGTGCTGTTTGACCGCAAAGAACAGGGCCGTTTCCCCGAAATTAAAGAATTAAAGCAATTGGTACGCGATCGTGTTAACCCCGATAAAAGCCTGGGGCACTCCGATAACAGATAAATATTATAGAGTATTTTAATTCTATAGTATTACTCGATATTTTTATTTATAATTAACAAAATTCTTATTTACCTTTGTTAG
>NZ_JBFUJG010000155.1:0-16853 GCF_056401495.1 Mucilaginibacter sp. P4_E8 | reverse complement strand
GGATAACCCTTTGACCGGCCTTGATGTAAAAACCAGGCAGGAATTTAACGGTATAATTAAACAGATTACAGCATCAGGTATCAGCTTGATCATGGCAACTCCGGTACATGAAATACCTGATGCCATTACCCATGTAGCTGTTTTAGAAAACGGCGCAATTGTTCATCAAATAGCCAAAGCTGAGTTTAACGCCGGGCAGTTTGAACCTGATACTACCGACAGTATTGATACTGAAGAGCTGAGCAACTTATTAAACATTGGCAAAAACCCTGTTGCTTACAACTGGATAGTAAAAATGGATAAGGTACATATTCAATATGGTGATAAAGTTATACTTGACGATGTAAACTGGGAGTTAAAAACAGGCGACAGATGGGCGTTACTTGGCCCTAATGGCGCGGGTAAATCAACCTTATTAAGTTTAATTAATGGCGATAACCCGCAGGCCTATGCCAACAATATTATTTTGTTTGACAAAAAACGCGGCACTGGCGAAAGCATATGGGATATAAAAAAGAAAATAGGCTTTGTATYGCCCGAGCTGCACCAATACTTCCCCACTGATAACAGTTGCTTACAGGTAATTGAATCAGGTTATTATGATACGCTGGGACTGTTCAGACCCAGTAATAAAGAGCGGGCCGGAGTTGCCCTGCGCTGGATGAAAGCGCTTGAAATTGACCAGTATGCACGCACCCTGCTTAAAAACATACCAGCCAGCGCCCAACGTCTATGCCTGCTGGCCAGGGCGCTTATAAAAAACCCTTCGCTGCTTATTTTTGACGAACCCTGCCAGGGCATGGACGATCATCAGCAACTCCATTTTAAAAACCTGATTGATACCATTTGCAGCCTGAGCAATGTTACCCTTATTTATGTAACCCATTACCAGCACGAAATACCAAACAGTGTTGACAAGGTATTACGCCTGGATAAAGGAAAAGTAGTCAATTAACCGAGATGGTACGGGGAATATTTGCACAACAACCCCGTGATCAAGCCTCCAATATTTCCTTATAATTAATTTGTAATTTATAAAATAGGATAAGATTTTTCGTCTGAATACGGTTTATTCGTTCATTTTGTTCATTGCTTTAAACCCTATTACCCTTATACAAAAACACACGTAATAAGCTGTAAATTACTTATCAAGTTTAATAGCTCGTAAGAATTTCTGCGGTATTTGCCCCTGTGTTTTATGAAAATCTTATTACGTTATTCGATATTGCTCCTGGTGTTACTTTGTTTGCAGGTGAAGGAGGCTGGCGCGGCAACAAAGGCCTGGGTTGGTAGCCTTGCTGCCACTGGGACAGATTGGAACACCGGTGCAAACTGGTTACCAACCGGTGTACCTGTAACCGGTGATGATATAACAATTGGATTGACACAAACCCTTATTAGTTCTCCTACTTTTCCATCAGGCAGCACTATATCGTTGTCATCAATTACTTTCGGAGCTTTATTGCCCGCATTATTTGGTCCAATTACGTTAACAGTAAATGGCAATATGACAGTAACCGGGAATGTTCTTCAATCTCCAACAATACTTGTAAGTTATACTACAATAATTGCCGGCTCGGGAGTACTAACCTGCAATTCAGTACAAGTAGGTACCAATAGCCCGCTTGTTGCTTTAACCAACATTTTAACAAACACTACTTTAAAACTGATATCAACAATTAAAAACCTACATGTTATAACCAATGTAAACGTTTTCACCACCAGCATCACCATTACTATTATTGTAACCATAACTTTAGGGAAAATTGATGCAGCTTTTTCATTACAGGGAGGCACTACCTTAATTGATGGTTACATATTAACTAAAACTAATCCTGCAGGGGCTGGGTCGCCTACTTTCATTATTGAGCCGCCATCAGGCTCAAATGCTAAATTACAGCTCCCAGGCATAACCCCAATTAATTCGGCAAGTCTTGCCGGCTCTGTTGATTTTTATAATAGCACAGGAACCGGGGAAGCTACAATAGAGTATAATAACACCTCTGGTACAGTTGGCACCCCGCAAAATGTTTATAGCACTGTTAATTCACCTGCATATTTAGATGCCTCTCCTGCACTTTACCAAAATTTAACGTTTTCAGGATCCGGTATTAAAAAAGCAAAGTCAGGCCTGATCACTGTAGCTGATACCATTAATAATTCAGCCGGCTCGCCGATTGATTTTGTTACCAATACAAATACCGTTCAATTAACGGGCACTAACCAGTCTGTTATTGGAGGGACTTACGTTAACGCATCCTTACCGGCCTCTCCGGTTGGTACAGTATTTTACAACCTTACTTCATCAGCATCAACTGCTACATTAAGCGGCCGAAATGATATTGCTGCTTTAGGCACTTTAGCCTTTTTAAAAACGAGTACAGCCACCATGTCTGTAGATGCCGGTGCCGCTAACAGCCTTACCTTATTGTCAAACTCCACAGGGGATGCCAGTATAGCAAGTTTAAGCACAGATGCCAGCAGTAATGCCATTACAGCAACCATTACCGGCAGCATTAATGTGCAGCGTTATGTTATAGGCGGTGGTGGATCAATCGGACCGCGTCGTTACATGTTAATTTCATCGCCTGTTGCCAATGCATCGGCTAATACTTATAATTTGCTCCCGTTATTTGCCACTACTTATATTACTGGCCCGGGTGGTTCAGGCAATGGGTTTGATACCTCGCCCCTTAACACACCATCGGTTTTTGTGTATGACGAAAACTCTCCGCTTACAGCAAATGTAAACGTAGTTGTAGGCAATGAGTTTAAAGGCTTTAATACCATCAATGAAACCGTACCCATGGCAAACGGAGTAGAGTTTTATTTTAGAGGGAGCCGGACAGGTGTATCAAGCGCTGCTGCATTTATTAGCCCGTTTCCAGCCCCTGACAATGCTACACTAAATTTTTCAGGGTCGGTTTATAAAGGCGCGGGCACCAACGGTTCTTTTACGGCAAACATTATTAATTTTTTAGGTACTCCACCCACTTATTACAGTTCGTCGGCGGTTAGCGTTTCAACAAGTTTATCCCGTAGCAGTTTAGCTCCAACCAAATTAGGTTTTAACCTGCTGGGTAATCCTTATCCGTCAGTTATAGATTTAAAAACTATTTATACAGCTAACAGCAACAATTACAAGTTCTTTTACATGCTGGTTAAAAATATAAGTACGGGTCCCCAAAGTTATTCTACAAAGTACGCGACTTATGATGCCAGCAATGCGGGCACCCCGCCGGCAGGAGCAAGCCGGTACGCGGTGTCGGGACAGGGTTTTTTTGTTGTAGCACCTACGGCAAGCTCGTCCATTGTATTTAATGAGACCATGAAAGTACCTTATTTATCTTACAAAAGTCCCGCCTCAACCAACCCGGTATTTAATGTTATACATGATCCGCCATTAGCATTTAAAACTTTAGCAACTGGCCCTAACAAAAACAATTTGCAACAAGTGTTTGCTACATCGTCGCAGGCACCTGCCGACCCTATGCCGAGGTTGCGTTTGGAGCTTATGCGGGATACAGCCATATTGAATACAGCCGACATCAGCTTTGACAAGAACGCGAAAGCAAGCTTTGTACCCGGCGAAGATGCTCCATATATCGCGGCATCTGGTCAGGGCGATCTGCTTTATTCGTTAACTGCCGATTCCATTGGCTGCTTTGTGAACTATACTTCTGATCTTGAAAAATTAAAACGTATAAATCTTACGGTTACCTTTTCAAATTATGGTTTATATAAACTTACCTCACCCATTAAAACAAACATTGATGAGCGCTACACCATCTTTTTAAAGGATAAATACACCAATGATTCTTTGGATGTAGTGCACAATTCCGAATATTCTTTTAATGTAGATAAGACCGCGGCCAGCTATGCGCATGACCGTTTTTATTTAAGCATTGGGGTTGCCCCCGGTCACGATTATAAATTGTTGGGTTTTGACGGTACTAAGATCACTGAAGGCATACAACTCAACTGGAAAACTGATAACGAAAGCACCTTTACCAAATTCGTCATTGAAAAAAGCACCAATGGCGGCAAATCATTTGTAACTATTGACAGCCTGCAATCAACCGGCGCTGGTAACTATACTTTTATTGATCCTGCACCAGGCACAGGGCAAATTACCTACCGCCTGGCACAAACCCTGGTTACGGACGATACACAACTTTCAAAAAACCTGGTCTTTGATTATTTGGATATTACCAGGCTTTTAACGTTTATGGTATACCCAAGCAACGCCGCGCAGGATATCCATATCAGGCTGGGGAAAACATACAGCAACAATATCAAAATAAATATAATAAGTGCAAACGGCAGTATGGTAAAAACCATAACTGCCAGCAATACTGATACTGTACAGCAAAATGTTGGAAGCCTTATCAAAGGACTTTACATTGTAGAAGCCATAGACGAAGCCACTGGCAAGCGGATTGGAAGTGCTAAATTTTTAAAGCAATAAGGTAACTTCAGCCTAATGATTTTGCTTCATTAGCTCTACTACAAGTTTACGGCCAATAGTTTTCCCCGATACAGGAAATAGTTTTCTATTTGGATCATTTTAAGAACATCTTTTTTTTAATACAGATCACTTAAAACATGACATTTATCACCCATTTATGCTAAAATCAGCTATAAAATTTATTAGCATTCATTTTGTTCACTCAGTATCATGTCTTTATGGTAAAAAAAAGAAACTTTGAAGAAATTAAAACCGTAAAAAGGTTCTATCACACAAAGTACTAATTTACAAAACCTTGCTATATCTTAATTTGCAAACACGGTTACCAAAAATTTTCCTGTTAAGTATTTGTTTAATGTTTATACATAGCAGAGCTTTTGCATATACGTTTGACTGGGATGGCAGCAGTTCAATAGACTGGAACACTACAGCCAATTGGACGATAAGCGGAACCGGAACTGGAACGGCTGACTATCCGGGAGGTATGGGCCGAACTACAGACATCGTTAGATTTGGGGTCAATACTTTAATTCCTGTTTACACCCGTCAACCAATATTAACACTGACTGCTAATCAAACATTAACCATAGCATCCATTACATTTGGGTCAAAACAATATAGCGGAACAATTCCCGGAACAATATTGACGGTAAATGGTGCAACAGGAACTTTACTTGTAAGTGGTACCATAACGCAAAATCCAAATACTGGTAATAGTGCAGGTACTACGATTAATAATTATCTTGAAGGCACTGCCACTATTCAATGTACCACTATTCAAGTTGGCCTTTTGGGCGTTATAACTGGACAAAACAGCTTTCTTTTTTCACATATAGCTAATTTAAAGGTGACCGGCGATGTTAATATAATTATAAGCACAGGCTTAACTAATGGCAGCGGATTTAGGTTAGAGGATGGGATTATGAGACTTGACGGAAAAATAGCTATTACCAACCCAAACCTTTTTGTTTCAGGTAGTAATCTTGGATATTTCACCGTAAACCAGACATATAATGTAAGTTCTCCTAAAAGTAATCCAACGTTATATCTGAATAATGCTAATGCAGTAGCTACAATCCCCATCCCTTATGGCTCTGTTAACTTTGATGGTAACAGGCAGGGGGCTTTGCTGGGAGGCAGGTCCACAATTCGTTATACAGCAGCAAATCCTACAATTTATACATCTTCCTTTAATGGATTTGGATCTGGTGGCGGTTTCTATAACGCAGGACCAACCTATGACAATCTTGTTATAGAGGGTAGTGGTACAGCAACAATAGGCACATCTGGAGCAACCAATGCAAGTACACTGGTAATTGATTCAACGCTCGTAACGACCTCAAGTGTTAAATTTGACACTTACAGCACAGCAACCACTATTGGTGCAACCACCTCCACCGCCGCTACCTGGACAAATAATTCAGCTGCAACCATTACCGGTGGCGCAGGAGCTATCGACATAAACGGAACGCTCAGTAATGCAGGCATCATGAACATGGGTACAGGCGCCTTAAGCATCGCTAAAGATTACACCAATACAGGCACTTTTACCCCTAACGCTACTCCTACCATTACCTTTGATGGCACCGCACAAACTTTAACAGATGCTACAGCTACAGGCACCAATTTTTATAATGTAACTTTTTCAGGAGGCAATACAAAAATTATGGCCTCGGGCAGCAAATTTACTGTGGCCCCTTTGTACACCCTAAATGTTGTCGGCACATCCACCCTTGCCGTTGGCAATATTACACCAACAACTACGGCATTAACCTTAAAATCAGCTTTAGCAGGTGATGCCAGCATAGGTACGCTTGCGGCCGGCACTATAACCGGAAGTATCAATGTACAGCGCTTTGTAAAAGGTAATTTACGCAGATATATGCTGCTTTCATCACCGGTTACCAATACAACCACAACATTTACTAATGGTGCTATCAATACCTATAATTTATTTAGTTCTACATCGCAGGGAGTACCGCCCGCAAACGGGTTTTTATATTATTTTAGGGGAAGCCGAAGTATTGTTAACCCCTTTGTAAAACCTTTTCYGGCCACTGACGATGCAACATTAAACTTTTTTGGGACCGTTATTAAAGGGACAAGCGCAACCAATGCCCCCCTTACAGCGAATATTATTAATTTCCCAGGCACCGTGCCCACTTATTACACTGCAACAGCAGTAGGTGCCCCGGCTACTTTGTCATTTGCTTCATCTGAACCACTCAAAAAAGGGCTTAACCTCATTGGTAACCCTTATGCATCGGTTATTGATCTGCGTGCTCTTTATAACCTGAATACCACCAACAAATTTTATTACATGCTGGTTAAAGATGCCAGTACTGGTGCCTTTAGTTCTTCCACCAAATTTGCACTTTATGATGCCTCTGTAGGCACAACTGGCTCAGCAGGTGCAGGGGCAAGCCGCTATGCCTTATCGGGCCAGGGATTTTTTACCTTAGCCACTTCGGCTTCAGCCATTACTTTTAATGAAACGATGAAGGTTGCTTATTCTGCCTACTCTGCTGCCCCATCTACTATTCCAATTTTCAATGTAAAACCTAATCCCAATAATGCGTTGACCAAACTGGCTGTTAACCCGCATGAAGGTAATATACAGCAAGTATTAGCTTCATCAGCGGCTAACAATACTGCCAGTGTTGATGCTATGCCGAGGTTAAGATTGGAATTGGTTAAGGATTCTATCATCCATAATTCAACTGATATTAATTTTGACAAAAGCGCAAATAATAAATTTGTTCAGGGCGAGGATGCGCCATACTTTCAGCCATCGGGCCAGGGCGATCTGCTTTACTCTTTAACGGCTGATTCCATCGGCTGCTTTGCTAATTATACCACCGATCTGGAAAAGCTAAAACGCGTAAACCTTATAGTTACTTTTTCTAATTACGGCGTTTATAAGATCACTTCACCGTTTAAACAAAACATTGATGAACGCTACACCATCTTTTTAAAAGATAAATTCACTAATGATTCTTTAGATGTGGTGCATAACCCGGAGTATAGCTTCAATGTAACCACTGATAAGGCCAGCTTTGCGCATGACCGCTTTTACTTAAGCATTGGTATTGCCCCCGGGCATGAGTACAAATTATTGGACTTTAATGGAGCTAAGGTTACAGCCGGCATCCAACTCACCTGGAAAACTGATAATGAAAGTAATTTCACCAAATTCGCGGTTGAAAAAAGCACCAATGGCGGCAAATCATTTACAGCTATTGACAGCCTGCTATCAACCGGTGAGGGGGTTTATACCTTTACAGATAAGGCGGTTGGCACAGGGCAAGTTACCTATCGCTTAATGCAAACCTTAGTTACCGGTAATACTGATATTTCAAAAAACCTAACATTTAATTATCAGAATTCAAGATTTTTAAAGTTTATTGTTTATCCAACCAACGCTGCACAAAATATTAATATTAACTTTGGTAAAACATATAGTAACCGTGTTAAAGTTAATATTGTGAGTTCAACAGGAAGTATGATTAAAACTATAACTGCCAGCAATACTGATTCGGTACAACAGGATGTTGGCAACCTGCTTAAAGGGATTTACATTGTTGATGCTATTGACGAAGCTACAGGGAAGCGAATTGGAAGTGCGAAATTTTTTAAACAATAACCAAATGACAGTGATAACCTTTGTAAAAAGCAAGTATAAATTTTTACTGGGTGTATGCCTTTATTTACTGGTCACTACAAATTGTTTTGCCGACCCCGGTGACGGGCTTTGTGATGGTAATGATGGGGGACCTGACGGTTGCCCCCTTGATACCTGGGTAATTGCATTAGTGATCATTGCTGTAATTTTTACAGCCCTCCACTTACACCGCAAACAAAAATCCCTTCAGGCTTAGGGCTCAAAGGGATCTCTGAATTGTTTTTATCGGTATTAAATATCTTACGCTTTCTTGATCTGCATTTGATTTATCTGGTTTAATTGCAGCTGTTTCAGCACGCCGTCAACCACTTTTGGTAACTCTTCGAGTGTTCTTTTTGGATTACGCAATTCGCCTACCCCAAATCCGCGCCATACTAAACGGCGGGTATTGCGGTCAATAATATCAATAATGAGGGTACCTTCTTTATACGGAACGCGGGCATAACCGCCGCCAAATCCGCCGTAGGGATATCCCCAGCCACCCCAGCCACCATAGTAGCCGTAAAACGGACGGTATCCCCAGCCTCCACCCCAGCCCCAGCCACCCCAGCCGCCCCAACCGAAGCCGCCATAATAAGCCGGATAAAATTCAGTTTTCATGCCTCTGCCAGTTACGGTGGAATAACTCACCAGCAGATCGGGGTTATTTTCCTGCAATCGCAGGCCCTTGGTTTGTAATGCGGTAATAGCAGCTTCCTTTACTTTTTCGTCGGCAATCTCTTTTTTTACAACACCACCAGCCTTGTTACTTGTTTCGGGCGGTAACCAGGCAAATGTACGGTAAGATGAAAGATCGGTTTTGTTACGGGCTGCGGTATAATAATTATAGCTGCTGCAAGCAGATAGGGCGGAGACCAGCAATATTACCAGCCCTATATAAATAGTTCTATTCATGATAAATTAACTCCCTTATATTTAAATCTTAGACTATTAAATAAACAAAGGTTTAATTTAAATAATTATTTATTCAAATTAGTTAATTGAGCATATAACTTTTCTGTAGGGAGCCCCACAACATTAGTATAAGAGCCGCTTATGCGCTCAATACCTATCAATCCAATACGCTCCTGAATGCCATATGAACCAGCCTTATCCAGCGGATTGTATTCGGCCACATAACTCCTGATCTCCTGATCACTCAACTTACGGAAAAACACTTCTGATACATCAAAAAAGTTATTGTACCGGTGTTTATATAACAGGCATACCCCGGTAATAACCTGGTGTACCTTGCCTGATAGCGTTTGCAGCATTTCGATAGCATGCTCAGGCGTTTCTGGTTTACCCAATATCCGGCCATCAACACAAACAATGGTATCGGCAGTAAGCACTACTTCATCCCCTATGGTTTGGTCAAATGCTTCGGCTTTTTTACGGGCAATATATACGGCAACTTCCTGCGGCGTTAACCCATCAGGGTATGATTCGTCAACCTCTTTTAAAACAACTTCAAACTCCAGGTCCATAAGTCTGAGCAGTTCCTGCCGGCGGGGTGATTTTGATGCAAGGATAATTTTGGGTACTGAATGCATATTATTTGACGAAAGATAATTGATAAAAGATAAAGGGTAAATATTATATTTTTCGACTTAAAGCTCTCCCCCCTACCGGGGAGGGTTGGGTGGAGCTCTTACCAGCTATAGGCCTGTTCGCTCATCCACTTATCCTGAACTTTTAGCACCTTTTCAATAATATCGCGGGCGCAGCCTTTACCACCGCCATAAGGCGAAACGTAGGCACTTACCGCTTTAATTTCCTCAACCGCATCTGCCGGACAAACAGGTAAGCCTGCCAGTTTCATAGTTTCCAGGTCGGGAATATCATCGCCCATGTATAATACATTGGTAGCTATAATAGCTTTTTCTTCGAGATATACCTTAAACCGCTGCGATTTGGTATGCGTACCCATATAAACGTCCTGAATGCCCAGGCTATTTAAACGGTAAATAGCACTTTTTGACCTACTGCCTGATATGGCGCATACATTGTAACCGCATTTAACAGCCAGTTGCAGGGCATAACCATCCTTGATATTAAAGGCCCTGCTTTGTTCACCTGTATCCGTCACAAAAACAGAACCATCAGTCAGTACGCCGTCCACATCAAAAATAAACGTGGTTATATCTTTTAATTTATGTAAAAATGATTCCATATTTTGGATTACACAGATTAACTCTATTGATTATCGCGCCACTCATAAACCCAGGCCGACTGGATTTGCTCCAGGTGCCCTTCATTTGATTCGGCTCTGGTACCCTCAAAGTTTGGCAATGTTAATACCCATTCCAGCAGTTCGGTAAAACGGATACGGTATATTTTTGATTCGTCAAAATCATCACCAAACTTTTCATAAAGTTCAATTGCAATATCTTCGTAATCATTCCAATGAATCGGTAAGGCAAATTTATTATCTGTCATCTTTTGTATGTTGTACGTGATACGTTTACGTAATACGTTCTTTATTCGGTTATATATCCCAATTATTTTTTCTCAATTATTCACGTATAACGTACTATGTTAAACGTAAACCATATTAGTGACCCAAAAACTGTGACTGATCGGGTAGTGTAACCTCAATATCGCCATCAATAATTAAACACTGGCAACCCAGGCGCGAGTTTATACGGGGATCTACAGCCCTGTCAATAAAGTCTTCTTCTTTATCAGATATTTCCTGAACGTTGTCCATCCCTTTATTTACATAAACATGGCAGGTGCTGCATCCGCATACACCGCCGCAATTGTGCTGTAGTTCAATGCCATTTTCCAGGCATACATCTAATACAGATTCTCCTTCGGCTATAGGTAATTCAACAGTTTCGTACCCTTTTTCCTCGAAATTTATCCTTACTTTAAAAATGTTCATTTAGGCAAAAGTAACAAAATTACTTGTCCCCATGCCCTTCATTATTGTTTTTGATAATACCCTGACTTAACAGGAGATATATCTCCTGTAATTGAGGCTGATGGTTAAGCAATTGCAGGTGCGCATCCATGGTAACCTTWTCGTTACGTACGGCCGGGCCTGTTTGTACAGAGGCGGGCGGTTGTTCCTGTACTTTTTGGGCTGTTTCCAATATCAGCGGTTTAAGCATATCAAACTCCATTTGATGAGCCGCCAGCAACTGCTGGGCTATGGTATATAAATAATTGGGGAAATTGCAGGCAAACACCGCAGCCAGGTGCAGTATTTTACGGTCGCCCGAGTTAACGCTATAAATATTTTTACCAATGGTGCCTGCAAGTTGCTCTAAATCAGCTTTTATGTCAGCGTCAGATCCTTCAATACATAATGGTACTGTGGCAAAATCAATCTCCCGGTTTTTGCTAAAAGTTTGGAGCGGATACAAAACACCAGCCTTACCGGTAAAAGCCAGCAGATCATTCAAATTAGTTGAGCCTGATGTATGTACTATTAATTTTTGATGTTTGGCCAGTGCTTTGACCATTTCAATGATAGCATCGTCTTTAACCGAAACAATAAATATATCTGTATCGGGCAAAATTGAATTAAGGTTGTTAATTGCCTGGGCTCCTACATGATAAGCCAGCATAGAGGCATTTTGCAAATTGGGGCTGTAAACCTGAATGATACGATGGCCCGCGTTTTTAAATGCTGCCGCCATATGTGTGGCTACATTACCCGAACCAATTATTGTTACACGCATATAATTTTTACAATTAAAGTATTTATTAAACAATCGTGTTTAATTATTTATGTATTTTAGTAAACATCATCTATTACTATGAAAATACTTAAAGTAAGCATAATAATTATAATATTTTTGGTGGGGGCATCTGCTTTAATATTATACAGTTTTTATAGATATAATAATAAAGAGGAAAAAACTTTAACAGCTGCCAACCGTAAAAATATTGAAGGAAGTTTCATAAAATTAAGTAAAGGTGTAACCCACTACCAGCTTGAAGGACCAGCAAATGGTGAGGTAGTGATACTTGTTCATGGCTTTAGCGTTCCGTATTATATTTGGGATGGCACCTATGAATTCCTGGTTAAAAATGGCTACAAAGTGCTGCGTTATGATATGTATGGCCGCGGCTACTCTGACAGGCCCGATGTTGCGTATGACAAAGAACTATACAATACCCAGTTACTGGATCTTATAAACGGTCTGAAGCTACAGGGTCATGTTAATTTAGCCGGTATTTCTTTTGGCGGCCAAATGATAACCAACTTTACCTGCCAGCACCCCGGGCTGATAAACAAAGTTATACTTATTGATCCGGCTTACGAAAGCGAAAAACCGGTTGCGCCTAAATATTTTACTTTATTTAACGAAGCCGTTAACTCAGACCAACGTGCAAACGGGCAGTTGGATGATTTCTTGCACCCCCGGGACCACCCGGAGTGGGTAAAACGCTACTTACCGCAAATGCGCTATAAAGGTTTCAGAAATGCACTCGTATCAACCATGTATGATTATGATCAAAACGGTCGGCAAAGCAATATCTGTCTTAACAGCGCTAACAAACCTGTATTATTGATCTGGGGCAAAAAAGACCAAACCGTCCCCTTCCGTTTCAGCGATTCGATCCGCAGTGTGTTAAAGGTTGATTTTTTTCCGGTTGCTGATGCCGCCCACCTCCCATCAATCGAAAAGCCTGATACCGTGAATAATAAAATACTGTCGTTTTTAAAGGAAGGGTAAGTAGATACCCACACGTCATTGGCACGAAAGCCTCACCCAACCCTCTCCAAAGGAGAGGGCTTTAAAGTCTCTCCTTTTGGGGGAGATTTAGAGGGGCTTCCGCAATGACGCACGAGAGGCTTTTTTAAACCAACTCCTTCTCCACCCAATCAAGCCCATTTGGCAATTCAGTCCTGCTAAATTCAATATGAACTACTCTCCTCTTTTTATTATTGATGGTTCTGTTTGATGCATGGAGCAGCAACGGGCGCATGATCATTATACCGCCGGCTTTAACCGGGCAAATGGCTTCAGTCTCAACTTCCCAATTGATAGTTTCGGGACGATAGATATCTTTTTGATGCGATCCGGGGACCACCTTGAGCGCCCCGTTATACCGATCAGTATCGTCGAGGTGAATACGGATGGTGAAGTTATCCTGTAATATATTAAGCGGTGGTTGTACGCCAAACTGGTTCTGCTTAACCGTCCACGGACCATAATCTGGTACATCACCTTTGTTATTAACAACAATAGTAAGATCCTGATGCCAGGCTACAAACCAGTTTGAAAGTTCGGGTTTATCAAAGTAAATTGATTTTACAACGAAATACCCGTTTCCAAATACGTTATTAATAAGTGCTTTTAAATTGCTGTTAAAAATTAAAGGAAGTACTTGCGGTACTTCCTTTAAAAATTGCCTTATGGCAAACAGATCGTCAGTTTTGCGGAAAGTAGGGCTTGATGGGTCAGCCTGTTCAATGGCGGTTATAATGCTTATGATCTCATCATCGGTAAAAATATCGTCAACAATGGTAAACCCATCATAAAAAATATTGTCCTGATGCCTGGCTAAACTATCCATGCAAACAACTAAGCCGTCTTAAGTTCCTTTTTCCTGCGCCTGATGGATAGGAAAAACCCGATCACCATAATGATAGTCCCTGCCCAGAAAAAATTGATGTATGGGAACTGAATAGCCTTCATTACAATAAATTTCTTTTTGCTTTCGGGTTGCTGGTAAACTATGATCTCTACTTTTTTGGTCTCTGGTATTACTTTACTGAAACGCAGTTTTAAACCGGCATCATCAACCTTGCGGGCAAAATCAAAAACGTTGCCGCTTTTTATCATGTAAACAGGCTTGGCCTCGTATTTATTACCGTGCGATACCACTTCCAAATTGGCACCAATAGCCACATCACTATCAGCAAGTGGAATGTTCTGTATTTTAGTTTCTTTGGTCAGGCTCTTTAGTAAAATATAGCCGTCGCGGTATTTAATGGTATCGCCCGGGGCAACTTCATGGCTCACCGGGGCATCATAGTTTTTATCGTCATTTCCTTCGTCATGACCGTCTGCACCATCTGCACCGCCAGTTAAAGCTGTGGGGGCCGGATAAAACATGGTAATATGCGTATACATATCATGCAGCAGATAATGCTTAGTATCAGGTGAAGCCGACATCTGTCCTTTATTGATCAAAGCTTTAGGCTTTAGCACAAATTCGTTCTCCACTTTTCCGCCGGCACCTATCTTTTTATAATCAACCTTAAAAAATATATTGGGGGTAGAGATGGAATCGCCGGTATAGGTTACTAAAAAGTCGCCCATTTTTACCGGTTGATTTTGATACACCAAAATATTTTCACGCGGGTTTTGTTCTTTGGCAAATTCAGGCGAAAATGCTTCGCCGGTATTGTTGATGGAGATCACCTTGCTGGTTCCGGCCGAAATAAGGGCGCCTATCATCAAAAAACCAAAACCGATATGTGCCACCGCCGAACCTGCCAGTTTAAACTTGCCTTTAAATGCATCAGCAAGTACTTTGCCATTTGCAATAACAGAATATACAGCTCCCCACATCACCAGTGTAAATACCAAACTCAGCTTGTAAACACCGGTTCCGTATACTATCAGGGCGGTTACTAATGCAGCAAAAAGCAGGTAAATGCCTGTGGTGATAAAAAACCGGGTAACATCGGTCTTTTTATATTTTAAAAACTGGGTAAAACCGGTTAGTATAGTTACTACAAAGGCAAATGATGATTGTATAACGTTGTAATGCTTAATACTATCAGACGGAGGCGCTATTTTGGTCTTCAATATATCATTCCATACCGGTACCGATGTTACTACCAACAGATGGAAACAGGATAAGCCTAAAAATACAGCGCCTACAAACATCCAGAACTCGCGCGAGTAGGTTTCTTCGTCCTTTTTGGTAATCGGGAGTTGTTTCCATCTTRCTACCAGTAACCATACAGAGAGTACCAGGAATACCAGAACACCAATAACCAATTGCCAAAACATCCCATTATCAGTAAACGAGTGGACCGAAGTTTCGCCCAAAATACCACTGCGCGACAGGAATGATGAGTACCATACCAATACAAAAGTAATGAGTACTAAAAAGGTAGCTGTAAAATAGGAATGGCCTGTGTTTTTATATACAACCAATACGTGTACGGCAGCTACCATCGTGATCCACGGGAAGATAGAGGCATTCTCTACAGGATCCCAGGCCCAGAAACCGCCAAAGTTGAGCGACTCGTATGCCCAGAACGAACCCATGATAACACCAGTGCCCAGTATCATACAGGAAAACAATGCGTATGGTATAGCAGGTGCTACCCACTCTTTATATTTTTTTTGCCAAAGTCCCGCTACCGCATAAGCAAATGGCACCACCATTGATGCAAAACCCAGGAACAGGGTTGGCGGGTGAATGATCATCCAATAATTTTGCAGGGATGGGTTCATACCCTGTCCGTCTTTTATAAATGACAGATAATCGGGATTGGAGAAGATAGGGCCTTCCAGTGCATTCCTTAATAGCAGGAATGGCGAACTACCTATCCGTGTACCCAATACTTCTACACCCAATACCATGGCACCCAATACCACTTGTGAAAAAGCCACAACGGTCATTACAGAGCGTTCCCATGATTTGGCCCTCCATATTAATATGTTGCCCAAAACTGCCTGCCAGAAGGTCCACAGCAAAAAGCCCCCCTCCTGTCCGTTCCAAAAACCCGATACAATGTAGTAAACAGGTAATGAGCGCGAAGTATAGGCCCAGGCATAATGATACTCGAAATAATGATTATATATAACGTAGAACAGGCATGTACCCATGCCTAAAATAGATACAAAATTAATAAAGAAGCTTATACGACCGAGGCGTTGCCAGCTGCTGTTTAGCTTACCGGCATCCTCTGTTGTAGCAAAATAATAGCTAATAAATGAAACGAGAGCCGAGCCGAATGCAAGAATGATAAAAAATTGTCCTAACTGCCCTGGTAAAAGGTGCTCACCCTTAAAAACTGTATCCATCAAAATGATTTATATGGTGGCCTGTTTAGCCTTAACTTCTGTAACTTCTAATTTATCCTGGGTGTATTTCGACGGGCATTTCATCAGGATCTTGGAGGCATGAAACTCGCTGGCTACCATTTGACCAGTAAGTACCAATTGTTCAGAGCGCTCAAAATCCTCAGGTTTGGTACCTGTAAATACAACTTTACGTTCATCACCTTTACTATCTTTCATGTAGAAAGAAAAGTAGTTAGCATCCTTAGTGGCATCAAAAAACAATTCTTTTGATTTGTTTAAATGGCCTACAATATGCAATTCGCTTTTTGTTTTTTGGGCTTCACCAAAAGTACCGTATGTGCTGGTGTTAGAGTAAACACTAATGATAACCGCTATAGCTATAGCTATAACAACAAGACCAAAAATTGCACTTTTTTTCATTTCGCGGCTTATATATTATAAAATAGAATGCAAAAATACAAAACGTTGAGCGAATAATGTTTATTACAAGGGATATGTGTTATTTAGAATTATTCTTAGTAAGAAATAAGAAGTGAGAATCAAGATATAAGATAAGACCAGGATGAAAGATAAAGAATAAAGGAAAAAGGACATGTACTAATTCCGCTTCCTAATCCTGCCTATCCACGCGATCTTCCTTCCCCACGCGTCATTGCGAGGAACGAAGYAATCTCTAAGCTGTACAGGGCGGAAAGAAATGTTATTTGCGCCCCTTTGC
>NZ_JBFUJG010000154.1:0-10501 GCF_056401495.1 Mucilaginibacter sp. P4_E8 | reverse complement strand
GCTTTTACTCCAAACCATTTTAGCATCAATATAGCTCCTGAGGTCCATGAATTAACACAAACAGCAGCCTTTGATGATGTTAGCTTTACAATCTCCTGCTCCAATGCGGCTACCTTTGGACCAGTAGTGATCCAATTGGAACGAAGTGTTTGTACAACCTCATCAATTACGTCCTCGTCAATAAAGGGTGGCGAAAATGGAATGTTCATCATATTTATATTAAAACAGTGAGTTATTGTATTCCACTATGCAGTGAAACATTCAAATAGGGGTATCAGATTATATTATCTTACCAGTTTAAGACGCCGGAAACGGCTTATCTGGTCTTTTATAAAGTTGCGTGCCAACCGCGAATAAATAATGTATTGCTCCTTAACATAATCTTTTAAAGTGTAGTCCTTAAAAGTTAATTTGGATAGGGAAACAAAGTGTTTATGATTCTGAGCAATAAACTTTTCGAGCTTTTCAAATGCCTCATCGGTGCAGGTTTCCGGATGATAATTAAATGTCCAGGTGTGTTTAGATTTTACAGCTACCTCTGATAATTGCACCGGGACCCATCCAAAACCAAACCTTATGTAAGGTGATCGTAATAACCCATCGCTAATGATCAATACATCTGAATACTTATCCAGCGCCTTAAGCGTATTACGGTCAAAAGTATGCGCCGGGGCAATAAAAAGTGGTGTGTGTACCCCTTCGCGTTTAAATATGGAAACGGCTGCCTTTACTTTCTGTTCCTGGATATACAATGGTAAACCAGCAAATTCTGAGCGTTTATTAAGCCTGAACAAACCCGAATTATGATTCTGGTAGCGGTGTTCAAAACCATGCATGCCTATTATATAATCTTTTTTCTGCAGATGACGAACCAGCGACCAGTAATAAGGGTTAAGATCTCCGCATACGCTTAATTTGGGGTCTTGATTATCAGGTATTACTGCAATAATTGGTTTAATTTCATAAAGATCAAAGAGATTGAAAAAACGCTCCCATTTCTTTAGGTCATTGGTTGGACACAGATCATCCAGACGGATTAAATATTGTACCATAAATACTTAGCTGATGGGTTATGAATTTAATGCAACCTGCTTATTGATAATTACACATTACAAACTCAGAGCTGCAGGCTGATAACGTTGTGGAACATGCTTCAAAATCAAATTCTCCCACTGTTTAAATATTTGTTGGGCATTGTTAGTATCATTAATACGCATTGCCTGTTTGCCTAAACTGTTTTTTAACGAAGGGTTATTAATTAACCGGGTTATGGCGTTGGATATGGCATAAATGTTTCCTGTTTCAACTAAAAGACCATTCTGTTCATTAATTATAATTTCCGAAGGGCCAAATTCACAATCAACAGCAACGCATGGGCAACCAAAACTCATTGCTTCTACCAACGCATTAGGATAACCTTCATTTCTGGATGGCAGCACAAATAACTCAGCCTGGCTGTAATAATCCTGGAGGTTGGTTTGGGCGCCCGTAAATATTACACGGTCTTTTAATTCGCCATTATAACTCTGCCCTAATAAGTTGGTTCTTTCCTGCCCGTCGCCCACAATTAGCAGATCTACATCATACAGTTTAGCATTGTTAAAAGCTGCTATGAGCAGATCAAAGCCTTTTACATATTCCAGTCTGCCTACCCCAAGTATAAACTTGCGATGATGTACCCGCCTGGGCGATACTGGGTTAAAAGAAGGTACCGAATTGGTTATTTTATAAACGTTATTAAGGTTCTTAAATTCCTTATTCTCGCGAAGGCAATCCTCAACACCTTTTGCACCTACTACAACTGCTGCTGCTCTTTTATACAATAAAGCAGTTAGGCGTTTAATTAAATAACTTAATTGATTTACACTGCGTTTAGGCGACGTCCTTTCTGAAACGATGAAGGGGGTTTGCGTAATACTACAGGCAATTCCCGTCCATATATTTGCAGAGGTAATGAAAGACAGCGCGCAAATTGGTTTTTCTCTTAATAACAGGTTCAATAACTTAAAAAAGGTAAACAACATATAATATATCCTGTGCAATAACATACTATGCCGGCGCTCAAGCATGTAAATAACTTTTACACCCTCATCAATAGTGTATGCAGGCTCACCATGGTTTAATGCTATAATTACTGCGGTGCAGTTTAATTGATTAAAATGGTTAGCTAAAGCAATTAATACTCTTTCGGCCCCACCTCCTTTTAAAGAAGGAATAACAAAGAATACCTGGGGTTTTTGTTGTAAAAAAGTTTTCATGAAAATATAAGATATTCCTGATTGGCTTAAAGTAGATATTTTAGAGTATTATAAGCTTTACGTACATGCAAGTGGCTTAATTCAAACAATAAGTAGCGTTTGATGTATAACCATAACAGCTCTTTTTTTTGCCTTGCCGGGTATGTAAAGTGTTTAATGATGAGGTTAAAATCACTGATCATCTGTTCCATCCTTATCTTTGCACTGATCATGCTCCATACACCTCCTTCATGATTGCGGTAACAGCTCATTACTTCGGGCATTACATAAATTTTTCGGCCGGTATAGTGGGTTGCAAAAAGCTTAAATATTTTGTCGCCTGCATAACAGGTAAAAAACCATGGCCTGTTAAATAATTGGTGCATCTCAATTACATTCCGGTACATCAATGTAGCTGTTTTTGTCTCTTCCTGTTTCCCTGCAAGCAAATCATGATAAGTATGTACCAGGGGTACTGGCTTAGGATTTACATACAGGGTGTTATTGGCCTGATCAATTACCCGGGTATAATGACAGCAAATTATATACTCGGTATTGGTTTCTAAAAAATCAACCTGTTTCTGTAATTTGCATGAGTCTGTCCAGTAGTCATCCCCTTCGCAAAGAGCAATATATTTACCTTTACATACTTTGAGCGCGTTGATCATATTATGATGCGGGCCCATGTTTTTTTTTGTAGAAACCAGTGTTATTTTGCCTGGATATTGTTTTTTAAATCCTTCAAGAACCTCTAATGTACCATCGGTTGAGCAATCATTACCTACAACAATCTCAAATTGAAAATTTGTTTGCTGCATTATAAAGCTCTCCATAGCATGCGCAATAAACCGCGCATGGTTATAAGTAATGCAGCAAATACTAACCGTAGGATTTTGATTAATCATATTGAACCATTTACTTTTACGGGTTCTGTATTAATTTCAGACTCTATCTGATCGGCAATCAACATTCCAAAGTGTTTTGATTCAAGCGCCTTGCCTTCATCGGAGTTTTGAGCCCTTAACAATAACCGGCAAATCATGTCTAAATCAGCAAGTGTTAAGGTGTGGTATAGCGGTATACACATAATCCTGCTGGCAATAGAATCACAAACAGGCATAGCTACATTTTTTACATAAGGCAAAGCAGATAGGGATGGATAAAAATACCGGCGGCAATAAATTTGCGCCAGTTCCAACTTTTGCATACTCTCCTTCATCAATTCTTCGCTTCTAAAAAGGATAGGAAAATAAGCGTAATTATAATCATCGATATTCTGCAATTTTTGAAACTGCACATCAAGCTTATTTAAGCGGAGCATGTAATGAGCCGATAAATATTTCCTTTTTCTAAGGATCTCATCAATGTGCGGCAAATTGCATAAACCCATAGCCGCATGAAATTCACAATTTTTAGCGTTTATACCCTGCTCAGAAAAAGTGTCGACCCCGGAATAGCCAAAGTTACGCATGAGCGCCATTTTCTTTAACAGATCAGGCTGACGGGTAAACACGGCACCACCCTCTATTGTATGGAACAACTTAGTGGAATGAAAGCTTGTTGTACTTATATCACCATATTCAAATATTGATTTATTTTTATACCGGGTGCCAAAACAATGGGCGGCATCGTAAATTACTTTAAGTCCGTTCCTATCAGCAATTTGCTGTATAGCATCTATATCGCATGGGGTTCCATAAACATGTGTGGCCAGGATGGCTGATGTTTGTGGTGTAATAGCCGCTTCAATTTTATCAGGATCAATATTAAATGTTTCCGGATCAATATCTACAAATACAGGCTTGCAGCCCTGCCATACAATAGTACTGGTAGTTGCCACAAAAGAAAAAGGCGTAGTGATTATCTCACCGCTTAACTCCAGGGCTTTAATGGCCAGCTGCAATGCAACAGTACCATTTGAAACATACAACATGTGATCAAGTCCTAAATATTCCTTAAGCTTTAGTTCCAGCGTATTTACAAGCGGACCATTATTGGTGAGCCATTGCCGCTCCCAAATACTTTTTACATAACTTTTAAATTCTTTCTCGGAAGGAAGAAAAGGTTTGGTTACTGGTATCATTTTTTTAGGATTAATTGTTTAAAATCTCTCATTGCTGTTAGTTTAACCAGCTGGCTAAAAGCATAGTAAAACAGTGCATAGCATATCCCAATGATCATAATTCGGATCAGATCAGGTACAAACAGGTGGGCAAGCAGGAGGTCAAGAAAATAGCAAGCCACACCTATACTGCCTGCCAGTGCCAGGATAGGCAGAATATCTTCAATTTGTTCTTTAACAGGATAATGGATCAGTTCACCACTATATATTGAATTGATATAATAGGCCACAAAATTGAAAAACAGTTGAAAATAGAGCAGGCCATAAATCCCAAATGAGATGAAGGATAAAATACCAACCACACTGAGTACCTTTTTAACTATCTCTAACTTGAGGAATAAAGCGCTTTTGCCCATCACCTTTAAAATATTCAGGTTATAGGAGTGCAGGGGGTACATGATACCACTAATGCATAAAATTTTAAAGTATGGTACCGAAGGCAACCATTTATCAGTTAGCAAAAAGCGAATTAAGGGCTCGGCAATCACGCATAACAAAATCAATACCGGTGCATTCCAGAAAAGCACTTGTTGCATGAGCTTTTTATATACATTTTTTAACTGTACAACATCATTGGAGATCTCGGCGAACATTGGATAGGCAACCTTATTAACCGCTGCCGATATATTGCTGATCGGTAATTGGCTGATGGATTCGGCCCGGGAGTAAAACCCAAGCTGGACCGCTGAAAAGTACTTACCAATAATAATAAAGTATATGTTTTGATAAACTGTATCCAGTATTCCTGACAATGTCATTTTGTAGCCAAAATTGAAATGCTTTTTAAAACATTCCTTATCAAACACCAATGAAGGCCGCCATGGGGAATAGATCCAGTGCATTGCTGTTGATAAAAACGAAGTGCACAGGCCCATCCAAACCAGGCTCCAAACACCATATCCCATTTTTGCCAGTACAATACCCAATATACCACCACAAATTGCCGCCGGTATCTGAATACTGGTTTGTTTCTTGAGTTTCAGATCTTTGATCAACAGGGTGCTTTGTACTCCAAAAAAGGCATTCAAGACCAGGATAAGGCCATACACACGGACTACTGCTTTTAATAAAGGCTGGTTATAAAAATCAGCTATCAGCGGAGACGACAGAAAAAGCAATAAATATAAAAAGGTGCTTCCGGCCAGATTAAAATAAAATATGGTCGACAAATCTTTTTGATCTGCATCTGTTGTTCTGATGAGCGAGGCAGTTAAGCCGCCATCCAACAAAATATTCCCTACTGCAATAAAAATAGATAACATTGCAATCAGCCCAAACTCTGCGGGCTCAAGTATCCTTGCCAGGAAAATGGAAATGCTAAAGCCAATCAGTTTACCGCTTAACTGTTGCCATATAGACCATAGCATGCCCGAAACAGCTTTTTCTTTAAAACCCATATCAATAAACTTAAAGGCGTGCGTTAACTATACTGTCAGGTAAAAAGGCTTTTAAATCATAAAGGACAGCGTTAGGTTTACAAAGGGCCTTAAGGTCCATGTCTTTAAATTCTTCGTGTGCAACAGCCAGCAAAATCCCATCATAGGTGCGGTCCTTGGATTCGCCGTTTTCGCAGATAATACCGTAAGCATGTTTAGCCTGATCGGCATTGGCCCAGGGGTCATGTATATGTACTTTAACCTTATATTCTTCTAACCGGCGTACAATATCAATTACGCGGGTATTACGTACATCCGGGCAATTTTCCTTGAACGTAAAGCCAAGTACCAAAACTTCGGCCTCAATCAGGGAAGTTCCTTTACAGATCATTTTTTTAATAAGCTGATCTGCAACGTATGCCCCCATTGAGTCGTTTATGCGGCGCCCTGCCAATATAATTTCGGGATGATAGCCTGCTTCCTGAGCTTTTTGAGCCAGGTAATACGGATCAACTCCAATACAATGGCCCCCAACAAGTCCGGGACGAAAATTTAAAAAATTCCATTTGGTTCCTGCCGCTTCCAAAACCTTATGTGTATCAATTCCAAGCCTGTTAAAAATCATTGCCAGCTCATTTACGAAAGCGATGTTTATATCACGCTGGGCATTTTCAATAACTTTTGCTGCTTCGGCTACTTTAATAGAATCGGCTTTAAACGTACCGGCAGTAATTACAGAGCTATAAAGTGCGTCTACAATTTCGGCTGTTTGTGCATTGGAGCCTGAGGTGATTTTACGGATGTTTGCTACAGTATGAAGCTTATCGCCAGGGTTAATTCTTTCTGGTGAGTAACCAGCAAAAAAATCAATATTATAACGCAAGCCGGATGCTTTTTCAAGTACAGGCATACATTCATCTTCAGTAACCCCAGGATAAACTGTTGATTCGTAAATAACAATATCACCCGGTTTAAGTACTTTACCAATCAATAAGCTCGCATTGATCAACGGGCTTAAATCTGGCCGGTTATTTTTATCAACCGGAGTAGGTACAGTTACAATGTAAACAGAACAAGCCCTTAACGTTTCAATTTCGTCAGTGAAATACAGGCCTTTGGGGGTGGTACAAACCGGGGTAATAACAGCTGTTAAATCTTGCTCATTAACTTCCCTGGTATGATCCCAGCCTGCTTTAAGCTGATCGATCCGTTTAGAATTGATATCATAGCCAAACACTTTATATTGTTTAGCAAATTCTACCGCTAACGGGAGACCGACGTATCCAAGGCCGATGATCCCTATTTTGTACTTATTTTGTAGCATTTTTATTATCCTGATTTAAATTTTGTATGGTGATGTGTTGAAAGGGGATTCGGGTTACCAGTGCACAATGGATGTTGTCAAAAATCATGAGTACATTTTTGCCTTGTATTTGAACAACCTGGCCAAGTTGATTAACAAATGCGCCCTGTTTTACCTGAACACGGTCTCCAACAGACACACCTTCAAGGTTAACAACCTCTAAGTCCTTATAAAGCGCTAAATTCTTTTTGATCTCATCAATAACATTATCGCGTACTACGGCGGGCCTTTGCATGTAATAAACATATCCCATTACGCCCATGCAATAAAGTACAGCGGCCTCATCGCGAAGGTTAACCCGCACAAAAACATATGAGTTAAATAATGGCAAGCTGACATCTTTTTTGCGATCGGCCCATTGGTTTTGTACCTGGCGTACCGGGCAATATGATTCAATACCCTGCTGTTTTAACAATGCGTCAACTTTCTTTTCCCATCGTGGTCTGGTGTAAAYAACCAGCCATTTTTTTTCATTTAAATTCATTGTGCCAGGTTTAGATTTTTATAATGTTGAATTTGAAATTGATCAAAGCTTGAGGCAAGCAAATAGCTTCGCCATATCACTTACATGATGCCATTACCTTAAAAAATACACGCTATTTATTTAGGTTACCGGTTAAGAACCGGCTGGAGATAATTTTCATGCAGAACAATTATTTACAGGGCTGCATGGGGTTCGGCTAAATAAAATATTTAATAATTGGTTTATTCAAGTGCTTATATAGCTTCGCCATACCACTTACATGGCGAATCTTTTAAAATATTAATTTTGAACTACACGCCGGTTCAAAACCGGTTAAACTATAACTGTATACTATTTGCTGCCTTTTGTGGCACCATAACCATAACCACCATAGGCATAAGCCTGACGGTTCTCTTTTTTTGCATCGTTAAAAACCACTGTTAGGTTTTTTAATTTCTTATTATCGTGAATATCACGCAGGATATCCAATTGCTGTGTATTGGTGTAATTGTAACGTACCAGGTAAATACTCAGATCAGCATACGGGGCCAGGCTAAAGGCGTCGGCAACAGACCCAACCGGAGAAGTATCTACAATTAAATAATCAAACTTGGTTTTTAGCCAGTCAARCAGCAGATCCATACGCTGATCCATCAGCAGTTCTGCAGGATCCTGGGGTATTGAACCGCAACCCAATACATAAAGATTATCGGCATTTTTATAAGGCTGAATGCAATCAAAAAGCCCTTCGGTATCTCCCTGCAAAAAGTCTGTAATACCCTTTTTTTGCGTGATCCCTAATTTTTGAAGCAGATCTGGTTTACGCAGATCAAACTCAAGTATTAATACTTTTTTATTAAGTAATGCCAGTGTTAAACCCAAATTGATGCTAAAAAATGTTTTGCCCTCGCCTTTCATACAGGAGGTGATAAGCATAACCTTATTGCCCGAATTTGAATTTGTTACCCCCAGGTTGGTGCGGATATATCTAAACAGCTCAGAAATAACAGAATTACTGCCTTTGTGTATGGCTATTGGACTTTTAACCTCATTGTGGCTAAGCTCGCCTAATATCCTTACGCCTGTTATGCTGTTTAAACTTGCTGCATCTTTAACTTTTACATTAAATTGTTGTTTGGTATAAATAAACAAGGTGGGCAACAGTAACCCGAGAATACTACCGCACAGGTACATTAAGGGTTGCTTTGGATATGCAGGGTTTGGGTCAAAAGCTGGTTTATCAACCAACTGCGAGGTTGGGATTGTTGCAGATAATGACAAGGCCGTTTCTTCTCTTTTTTGTAATAAATATTGATACAATGAAGTTTTAACGCTTTGTTCCCTACTACGCTGTAACAGACCTCTTTCAAGTGCAGGTACAGAGCGCACCCTGGAATCATACTGTGCAGAATTTGCTTTAAGATGGTTATGCTCTATAATAAAGCCTTTCTTGATATTACTTAAGTTCTCTTTGATATTCACGCGCAGGGCAGCAATCTGATCACTCAGGTTTTGAACCAGCGGGTTACTTAAGTTAGCGCTATTCAGCATCCTGTTTCTTTCCAGTTGCAGATCGTTAAAGCGGCTTATTAAAGTATTCAGCACAGGGTCTTTTAATCCCATGGTACTTGGCACTACACTAAACTGATTATCAGATTGACTTAAATAACTTTCGATAGATCTTACTATACCAAGCTGTACATCTGATGTTTCCAGCAATTGACTATATTCTGCAGATTTTGTTAAGTTGATCTGTGTGCCGCCGCTGTTCGCATCAACTGCTCCATTTTGTTGCTTATATGCCTCTATCCCCCCTTCGGCAGTAGAAAGGTCCTGTTCCATTGCCTTTAATCGCTTATCAATAAATAAAATGGTGTTAACAGCCATTACATTCTTTTTCTGAACATTTTCAATATTATAGGTATTGATAATATTTGTCAGGATATCCACCCCCCTTGAAGGTACCGGATCTATCAGACTTAAGATTAGGGTATTAGACTMCTTTAATACGGGATTAACGTTTAACATTCCCGCACTATAAGCTGCAGCCAGCCGGTATAAATTTTTAAACTCTATCTCAATTGTTCCTGATAGCTCGGCAAAGGCCGGTCCCTTATCTACTTTAAACACATAATCCTTGTGCCTGATCACCTGGCCGTAACGATATATCCAGCTTAATGGTCCATCTTGTAACAAAAATGTACTTTCAGATAAACTTTGCAGTTGCAACCTTCTTAAGTAGGCCAGCTTGTTAAGTTTTTTCACTGAAACTTTAAAGGGAATCTCATCTCCATAGAGCTCTGTGGTTTTAAAACCTTTGAGTTCATAATATCTGGTTTCCTGGTTAAGGTTTTTTAGTGCTGTATAAATCAAATCCCTGGACCGTAAAATCTCCATTTCATTATCTACCGTTTTGGTTTCCTGGAACATATTGAGATCACTAAAAGCGGTGGCCTTGAGCAGGCCACCATCGCCCTTTTTATCATCAGGTATAAGCAAAGTGCTGCTTATTTTATACTGTGGTGTTGAAAAATCAAGATAAAGCCAAACCCCTCCCAAACTGATCATTAATGTTATTAAAAATAAATACCACTGTTTTAAATATGGCATAATTATATCCTTATAATTAGTGTGTACAGCGGGCTTATAAATAAAATTGGTTGCCATAACATCAGTTTTTAACATTGGTCAATAGTTTTATTGGTTCTTATCTTTTTAGCAGCACGGCAATTAAAACGGCGGCGGCTGATATCGAAGCTATTATCATTGGCGCTATCCGGGTATTTGAACTAAATTCAACCGCTTTAGACCGATCAGGCTCAACGTAAACAATATCATTTTGCCTAAGATTGAAGTAAGGCGAATTCAACGTTTCCTGATTATTCAGATTTAGCCTTTTCATCGTTTTACGATTATCTTCGGTGCGGATAATTAATACAT
>NZ_JBFUJG010000153.1:0-10603 GCF_056401495.1 Mucilaginibacter sp. P4_E8 | reverse complement strand
GTTTTTATCCAAATGCAGTAAAGAAAGCCATTGTTTTAAATGCTGGGGCTGGCACTTTCACTATTCAAACCCTCGGTAAAACCATAGTATTTACAGGTACTTTAAAGTCATCGGTTAAACCCAGCCTTGGGGGCAGGATAACTTACATAGCCGACTTTAGCGCATTTAATAAACCGGGTAACTACCTGCTGAATGTACCGGGTGTTGCTAATTCCTATCCATTTCAAATAAGGGCTTCGGTACATAAGCCGTTAGCCAACGCAGCTATAAAGGCCTATTATTTTATGCGGGCCTCAACTCCTTTACCTGCAAAATATGCTGGCAAATGGCAGCGGGCCGAAGGCCACCCCGATACCAGTGTATTGATTCATCCGTCAGCAGCAAGCGAAAAACGTAAACCCGGTTCTGTGATCAAGTCATCGCGTGGCTGGTATGATGCCGGCGATTACAACAAATACATTGTAAACAGCGGCATAACTACCGGCACACTGCTTTCATTATATGAGGATTTTCCGGAGTACATGAAAACAGTTAAGCTAAATATTCCTGAAAGTGGTAATGGCATACCTGATGTATTGAATGAGGCATTATGGAACCTGCGCTGGATGCTCACCATGCAGGACCCTAATGATGGTGGTGTTTACCATAAACTAACCAACGCCGCATTTGATAAATTTGAGATGCCCGATAAGGGGACGGAACCTCGCTATGTGGTGCAAAAAGGCACAGCCGCCACATTAGATTTTGCCGCTGTAATGGCACAGTCGGCCCGTATATTTAAGCAATATCCACAACAATTGCGCGGCCTGGCCGACTCATGTCTTAACGCCGCTCAAAGTGCCTGGACATGGGCGGTTAAGAATCCTGATGTAGCCTATAGACAGGATGAAATGAATAAAAAGTTCAGCCCTAAAATAACTACCGGAGCTTATGGCGATAATAATTTTGCCGACGAGTTTATCTGGGCGGCATCTGAACTATTTGTTACCACACATGATGATGGTTTCCTGAAAAATATTAACCTGCTTCCTGATGATCAGATGCACGTACCAACATGGTCGCTGGTTAAGTTGCTTGGGTATTATACGCTGGTGAAAAATACTGTACCTGCGGATGTCAAAAATGTAAAAGACCTGCCCCAAATTAAAAAGCGACTAATAGTTGCTGCCGATGAACTGATAAACGGTGTTGATGATAATGCATACCAAACAGTAATGACACAATCTGCTAAGCATTTTGGATGGGGTAGTACCTCCGAAGCTGCAAACGAAGGTGTTTTATTGATACAAGCCTATAAACTATTGCATAATAAAAAATATCTGGATTATGCTTTGGCTAATCTTGATTACCTGTTGGGCCGTAACGCCACGGGCTATTCTTATGTTACCGGCTATGGCAGTAAAACGCCTATGCACCCTCATCACCGCCCGTCGGTAGCTGATGGCGTAACTGAGCCGGTGCCAGGTTTGTTGGTAGGGGGAGCCAATCCCGGTATGCAGGATGGTATCCGTGTTCCTTCAACTGTGCCCGATGAAGCCTATATTGATGACGATAGGGCCTATGCAGCCAATGAAATAGCCATCAACTGGAACGCGCCCCTGGCTTACCTTGCTAATGCTATTGAAGCCTTGCAACAGGGGCTAAGCAGTTCAAAACAATAAAAATTACTTAAGCAAAAAGCCTTTAGCTTTAGGCTTTTTGCTTAAAGCTTATTTCACTACATCAACCCATTGCCCTTTGATAAGGCTGTTGATTGAATTGTTATACATGGCCTCGCAGTAAACCGCTGGTAAGTAATAATGACCTGCATAGGCAGCGTTTAGCATTACATAATAGGTAACCTCCTTGCCTTCGATCAGGCTGAAATAGGTATTCACCCTATCATCGCGTATGTCGCGGTAATCAGATGGGGATGATTTAAATACCTCATCATTATTCAGCATCCGGCTGTTCAGTATTTCCCATCCCGATGGGAATATCTGGGTAAGGGCCAGATTATCATACCGGCCACGTTTGCCCGGGTTTTTGATATTCACCTGCGCCACAAAATCAGTACCTTGTTTTAAGGATGTTGGGTCAACCGGTTTGCCGCTCATGGTAAAATAGCCAACCCTCATTTGCATGATCTGCGGATCAATAAAAGTTTTAACATCCAGGCCAGATGAGGGTTGCCCTTTTTGTATCAGCCTTACATACAGTTTATTGGTGCCATTGTTTTTAAGCATTACTTTACCACCGTTTACCGCTAAACCGGCTTGYCATATATAAGATGCTGAGTTGACATCCGTTTTGATAGTGCCCGATTGATAGTTAAAGGTAAGTTTACCAGCAGCCTTGTTTTGCCCGCAATATTGCGCAATGGCAATAAGCGAATAAGCTGTAGTTTGGGTGCTATACCAGTCATCCTGAGATAATCTTGCTGCTACCGTGCGCAATAATCCGGCAGCTTTTTGCTGCTGCCCAAGCAGGGTAAGGGTTTCCAGGATCATGGCCTCATCGCGCAGATCAGATCCATAGGTACCGTACATGGTGTAGTATGGTTTAATAGTAAGGGGTAAACCTACTACCATTCTTAAGCCCATTTCTGGCTGCCCGGCAAGTTTATAGGCCGCGGCCAAACGCCATTTAGCTTCTATACTCAAATACTTAAACTCTCGCAGGCGGTTCATAGCGCCTAATTCAGGCGAGCGCACTAAAGCCAGCAGGTATAAACGGTAAGCCTGGTTCAGGTCAGCACCATAAAAACTTCGGGAATCAGGCGCCCAGGTTAAAGCTTTTTGTTTCTGATACTTTTTCCATTGCTCTATAAAGCCCAACGRCATACTGTAGCCTTTAGCCTGTGCAGCCAGCATAAAGTGGCCGGCATAATTGGTTCCCCATTCGTCGGCATTGCCGCCATCTGGCCAATAGCTCAAACCACCGCCTTGTACCTGGAAGCCATTTAGCCTGCTGATAGTGGCTTTGATATTCCGCTCTGCTTCGGCCTTTTGAATAGGCGAAAGATCAAGCAGCTGACCTAAATATAATTGCGGGAATGCCGAAGAGGTGGTTTGCTCCACACAGCCATGAGGATAAGCTATCAGGTAATCCAATCGTTTACTCAGGTTCAATGGCGGGATGCTGGCTATCTCCAGGGTGTTTTTATTAGTACCGCTGATGCCAACCGGCTGATAGGCGGTGCTCCAAACCTCGCCAGGTTTAAGTTCCTTTTCTAAAACCCGGGTAACCGGCGGATTGGGGTTACGTACATTAAGCTCCACATCATAAGCAGCTGTTTCCGAACCGCTTTTGGCTATGATCTTAACTTTGCCTACACCTACAAAGTCCTTAACGTTCAAATCAAAAGTAGCCAGCTGATCGCCGGTTTTGGTAAAGGTGAGCGTTTTCTGGTTATTGCCAGCCAGGTTACTGAACGCGTTTGATTGTACCGATACCGTAACAGTTTTAATATTTGGTTCCATGGCAAATACAGTAACCGGTAATTGTACCTTTTCTGCCGGGCCAAGTACACGCGGCAGGGTAGCCAGTATCATCAACGGCTTTTTAACGGCTACGRCTTTTTCAGTCATACCGTAGCTGCCATCGTGCCCGGCAATTACCATTGCCTTTACTGAGCCTACGTATTGGGGTAGTTTAAAGGGCGTGGTTTGCTTTTCACCCTTGTCGAGGTGGAATGGCCCCATGAATTTTACAACGGGCTTAAAACGATTTACAGACACGTTTCTGTTGTTGCCCAAATTACCGTCACCACCTATACTTAAAATACGTTCCAGTCCGTCGCCAAAAGCACCTATCACATAATCAAACAAGTCCCAGGTTTTTACGCCAAGGGCTTCGCGGGCATAAAAGGCGTCATGAGGATCAGGGGTTTTATAATTGGTGATGTCAAGCAGCCCCTCATCTACAATGGCTATGGTATAGGTCATTTCCTTGCCTGATGCTTCTGATACGGTAATGGCCGACTGTGTTTCGGGGCGTATCTTATCAGGCATACTGATCACCGGTTTCAGTATAGTTTCCGGATTGTCAACCTGCAGCGGGATAGCACCGTACATGCGTATGGGCAGGTCATTTACTGTTTGGGAATGCCTTTGCAACAGGGTAACGTTTACAAAAACGTTAGGGGCCATGGTTTCGTCAACCGTAAAGCGGTATTGGGTTTGGCCTTTTTTAGTATCTATCCAGGTGGTTTTTAAAACCTTGCTGCCGTTTTCAAAACTGATCAGTGCATGTCCATCAGCAGCAGTAGGGATGGTGAGCGTGGCCTGTTCGCCAACTTTATAACTTGTCTTGTCGGACGTGAAAGATAACATAGCTGCCTCGGTAGGATTACTTTGCTGTAACCTTTCTGACCAGTTTGGCCAATCTACATAAATGAACTTCCCGGTGGAGTGGCCAGTTTGCTCGTCCTTTACTTTGATCAGGTAACGGCCCCAATCTGCCTTTGGGATGCGTAAGGTCCATTTCCCGCGTCCGTTGTTAAGCTGTACGCTTTCGGTTTTTATAAGTTTGTTAAACTTGTCTTGCGTAAAATTGCTTGTTTCGTCCCCGGTCTGATCCCACCACCAGCGCCATTGTACCTTGTATAGCTCCAGTTGTACATTGCGGGTGCCGGTAAAAGCGTTGCCATTCACATCAACATCGGCAATGTCAATCTGGTGATCCTTATCCGTAACCAACATACCTGATAACTCGCTGCCTGCAGGTGTTTTAATCCCAACATAACCAGGATAAACATTATAAGGCATGGTGGTTTGCTGTATACTGAAATTGCCGCCCGGCTCAAAAACCTTCACGAGGAAATTTGCCCTCAACTGTCCCGGCGCTTGTTTTTCTACATTGATATTGGCATTAACTGTGGCCGTACCTTCGGCACTTAGCTTTCCATCAAAAACGGTTTGAGTTTGTGTATTAAATGCAAGGGTTGGGTCGTCAAAAACGTAACCCTCATATTTTTTAAAGTTTGTTGCCTGCGGTGATAAAAAGGCATCGACCTTAGCTTTCAGGTTTTGTGCATTGCCGCCAAACAGCCACTGCGCGCTTAATTTACCATCAGCATTATTACCTTTAGTAAGCTCGGCCGCGTTACCAAACGACAGGCTCAGTTTCATGCGGTTAGGCATAATGGTCTCCACCTTGATCTTCTTCTCAAACAAAGCACCGCCAACTTTTACTTTGGCAGTCCAGTTTCCGGTAGGTGATGAGGTTTCGGTAGCTGTATGAAAGCTGTAAAAACCATCCAAAGCTGTTGTTTTATTGATGCGCCTGTAAAGTTTACCATTAGGATCATACAATTCAAACTCTACCGGGTGATCGGGAGGAAGGGTTTTTAATTTATCTTCGAGGATAAAGGAAACGTAGATCGAATCGCCAGGGCGCCAAACACCACGTTCGCCATAAATAAAACCTTTTAAGCCACTTTGTACCTCCTCGCCACCCACGTTAAAACGGGTTAGCGGCAGGGAGCTGCCATCATCGAGTTTTAAATAGCCCCGTTGTGCGCCTTTTTTAGCTACCAACAGGTAAGGTTTTCGTTTAAGGTCGAACTTAACTATTCCATCCCCACCCGATGTAGTTTTATAGATCACTTGTTTCTGATAATCAAGCAGCTCAAGATCCACATTACCCATCGGTTGGGCGCTTAAAATATCAGTTACAGCTACAAGCATACTGTTATTGGTACCCCGTTTGGCAATAAGACCTATGTTTGACGCTATGATATTACGTGTGGCCCAGCGTTGTTTAGTGAAATAGGAGGGGGTACAGGCATTGTCCCTTTCCTGCCAGTTATAGCCTTCGGGATAAAAATTATCGTATCTCGCCCAAAAATCGTCATCCTCGTCATTTACTTTACCGCTATTATTGCTGTAATCACCACCATACTCATCACCATCGTCGTCGCCTTTTTTTACACCCGCACCCGGGATATTGCAGTTATACAACGAATATTCTTTCCTGAAACCAATCACAACCCGGTAAATAGCGCCCGGTTCTGTACGGATCATCTGGTCGATATCCAGCATGAAGCGGTTCTTTTTGTTCAGATTTAACCCTTTGTCGGTATCAAGCCTGATGGTTTTTTGAATAATTGGCTTACCCACCTGGCGCAGTTCGGCTCCTCCATCAAAACCATTATTCTGAAAATATTGCGGTACGTTACTTTCGTATATTTTAATGATGCTCACATCAACCGCGTTTAAATTCACTGCCTCAAAAGGCATCATCAGTTTGCCCGAATCGGGGAGGATCACCCCTTTGCCAGGGATGGTTACATTAGGTAGCCTGTTCTCAAAAAACACATTAGCTGTATAGGTTTTGGTGATCTTTTTGTGCGATATGTTTTCGACCCCCTCGTTTACAAACACGCTATAATTCCCCTGCAGGCGTTCGGGCGCATAAACTTTTACGGTACTGCCATCAATGGTATAAGCAGCATCGGCAATATTACTGATGCCTATTAAGCCGTTAAGTTCTTGTCCAACCATAATGGCATCAGAGAATTGAACCAAAACGTATTGGTCATTGTCTTGCACGGCGCGTATGTCCAGTACCTTAAAATCGCCGATGGCGGGTACATCAAAACGCTGATCGCCTTTTTTATCTACATTTAAACTACCACCATTCCAGCTCACCGTAACCGGGGTAACCTTACCCGACTGCCTTTTTAAACCTGTTATCTTAAAATGATGCGTTTTAGTACCTATATTATGCTCCCAATTTACTTTAACCGGGAATTCATAATTTACCGTAATGAGTTTTTCAATGAGGGTCGGGTCTTCTGTATCCGCAGTTTGTACCAGTCCATCCAGCTTCATTTCATCGGTAGATGTACTGGTTGCAGTTTGCAAGCCGTTAAAGCTTACATTAAAATCGGGCTTTACAACCTGGAAACCAAACTTAAAATGTTCAAACTTATTGGGGACCTCTATTAATTTCCCGAGATCAAAATCGGCGGTATAGCTTTTTTCAGGATCGAGTTTGTTTGCAGGTCTGAATTCAATTGTACGGGCATCTATCCAGTATGCTTTTCCTTTTATCGATGGGGAAAAGTCAAAAAGATCATCGCTAACCTGCTCGTTTTGTTGGTGGGTAACCTGCACCTGGCTTGCCAGGCGGACCCTGATGGGGCTTTCTTTTGATATAACACCAGTAGTATATGACTCAATATATTTACTAAAGGCCGGGTCGACCCTCATTTTTTTATGGTCATTGGCAACAATGTAAACGACTAACAAAATCAGTACAAGAGATGTAATGATAGTTATTAAGGTTTTACGCTTGCGGAATCTGGTATATCCGTTCTCCATGAAATAGGTTTATTTAAGATCATGTAAATTATAAAATTTATGATAATAAATTAAACGGAAAACTTATTTTACAGCACTATAATATCATTACTCCCGGTTTATTTAAAACGGGCAGTTTGATGAAATTCATTTCAACTATGCTTTCGGGCAGAAAGATAAATTTTTTATCGTAAATGTTGGTGCCGATATAATAACTGAGCCAGTATTCATTACTAAGCCCGAATGTTTGCTCATCAATGGGTTCAATGAGTTTGAATGATTGATCAGGAACCACCGGAAACATGTGCCTTAAGGTTGACGTTTTTACCTGTACACCATCTTTTTCGCCATAACCTTTAGAGGTAACCATCACATTTTCAATAGGCTCTTTTTTAAGGTTAATGAGATAAACGTACCAGGTTTTGCTCTCAACGTTCTCACTTTCTAATGCAACTGCAACTGCAATATCCTGTACGTTATTTTCGGGGAGGTCTTTGATCATCGCATATTAATTTAAACAATCTGTCATTTCGAACGCAGAGAGAAATCTTATGCTGGTTAGTTATGAGTATAAGATTTCTCCTCGTACCTCGTTCGAAATGACAGGTGATTTTACTTCTTCTTCGTTGCGGCCTTTTTCTTTGCCGGAGCTTTCTTAGCTGCCGGCTTTACAGCTGCTGCTTTACCAAATCGCCCTTTTTTGGCGTCTTTAGGCATAGCATCAGCTAAAGCTTTGCATTCCTCATAGGTAAGAGTTAAAGGATCTTTATCCTTAGGTATCTTAACGTTAAGTTTGCCAAATTCTATATATGGACCCCAGCGGCCATTTAATACTTTAACAGCCGGATCCTCATCAAATGCTTTGATCAGCTTTTCTGCATCTTTTTTACGCTTTGCTTCTATCAGTACAATTGCTTCCTCTTCGGTAACATCCAAAGGGTCTATTTCTTTTGGCAAGGATATAAATGCGCTATTGTGGCTGATGTACGGCCCAAAACGGCCAATARCAACCTTCATTACTTTACCTTCATACTCGCCAACAACTTTAGGTAACTTAAATAGCTCAAGTGCTTCTTCAAGGCTGATGGTTTCGATACTTTGCCCGGCTCTTAGGCTGGCGTATAATGGTTTTTCTTCCTTGTTCTCTTCTGTAGCGCTTTCGCCAACCTGTACAAACGGGCCGTAACGACCAATACGCACAGATATTTTTTTGCCGCTTTCCGGATGAACGCCTAATTCCCGCTCGCCGGTGGCTTTATCGGCAGTTTCAATAGTGCTTTGTACTTCTTTATGGAAAGGGTTATAAAAATCGTGCAGCATAGCTGTCCACTCCTTTAAACCCTGTGCTATTTCGTCAAATTGTTTTTCAACGCTGGCTGTAAAGTTAAAATCTACAATATCATTAAAGTGCAGCACCAAAAAGTCATTCACAACCGAACCAATATCTGTTGGAAATAATTTACCGCGTTCAGCACCGGTATTCTCGGTTTTATCTTCCTTTACAACGCTATCGCCTTTTAAGGTTAATACCCTGAAGTGGCGAATTTTACCTTCGCGCTCTTCCTTAACTACATAACCACGATTTTGTATGGTTGATATGGTAGGGGCGTAGGTTGATGGACGACCTATGCCCAATTCTTCCAGCTTTTTCACCAAACTTGCCTCAGTATACCGTGCCGGTGGACGAGAGAAACGCTCCGTTGCCGACATTTCCTGCAATGCCAGGCGCTGTCCCCTGGTTAAAGGCGGCAGCATGGTGTTTTCGCCATCCTGTTGAGTATCTTCTTCCTCATCGTCAGATTCAAGGTAAACTTTCAGGAAACCATCAAACTTCATTACTTCGCCGTTGGCGGTCAGTTCTTCCCTGCGGCTTGATATACTGATCTTCGCGGTGGTTTTTTCAAACTGTGCTTCACTCATTTGCGAAGCTATGGCACGTTTCCAGATCAGCTCATATAAACGTTTTTCGGCCGACTCACCATCAATAGTATGGTTATTAAAATAAGTAGGCCTGATTGCTTCGTGAGCCTCTTGCGCGCTTGCGTTCTTGGTTTTATATTTCCTTAGCTGATGGTATTTATCGCCGTAAGCTGATACGATCTCTTTTTGAGCGGCATCCAACGCGGTTTCGGATAAATTTACCGAATCGGTACGCATATAAGAGATATAACCCGATTCGTATAATCTTTGTGCCACTTGCATGGTGCGCGCAACGGAATATCCAAGTTTCCTGCTGGCTTCCTGTTGCAGGGTTGATGTAGTAAAGGGAGCGGCCGGCGACCGTTTGGCGGGTTTGGTTTCTAATGAACGTATTTCAAAATCGGCGCCTATACAGTCGTTTAAAAACTTTTCTGCATCTTCCTGCTGACTAAAACGCTCGGGTAGTTCGGCCTTAAAAGCTTCTTTACCCTTGCCAAATATGGCCACTATTTTAAAAGCGGCTTCTGATTTAAATTTATTGATATCCCTTTCGCGATCAACAATTAACCTTACGGCCACTGATTGCACGCGACCAGCCGAAAGTGATGGCTTAACTTTTTTCCATAGAACAGGGGAGAGCTCAAAACCAACCAGCCTATCGAGCACACGGCGTGCTTGCTGTGCGTTTACCAGGTTATAATCAATTTTACGCGGTGTATCAATGGCACGTAAAATAGCAGGTTTGGTTATCTCATGAAAAACAATGCGCTTGGTAGTAGCATCTTTTAAACCCAGTGTTTCAAATAAATGCCAGGATATGGCCTCACCCTCACGGTCCTCGTCCGATGCCAGCCAAACCATCTCTGCTTCCTTAGCTAATTTCTTCAACTCGCTCACTACTTGCTTTTTATCGGCAGGTACTTCGTATTTTTGTGTGAAGTTATTGGCTGTGTCAATCGCATCTTCAGATTTTATCAAATCACGGATGTGGCCATAGCTCGATTTAACAGTAAAGTCTTTACCAAGGTATCCTTCAATAGTTTTGGCTTTCGCCGGAGATTCTACAATGAGTAAATTTTTGGCCATTTAGCAGTTATTTTTTGCAAATAAAACATAAAGAAAGTGAAACGCAAGAGAAAAGTTACAATGTAGCTTATTTGATGCATTGAAAAGTTGCAATATTGGAGGGTTATACGGGTGAAAAATTGAGATGCTTTGTGAATATGAAATTGCCATATCCTGCTTGTAATTTATATATTTTAAAAGCCAAATTTTAGGCGTTAATGTCGTTGCCGATGATATTAAATAATTCAATATTGAGTTTTTCCTTATCTGTTTTTTGAGCTATTTTCGATATGAGTTCTAAGTATTCTTTTTCAGCACACGCCACATAGGCT
>NZ_JBFUJG010000152.1:0-10933 GCF_056401495.1 Mucilaginibacter sp. P4_E8 | reverse complement strand
GTACTACCCCCGCCTACGTCAATGTACAGATAATTTTTACTTTTATCTATATTTTGATCTGCATGGCTTGCATAAATAACCTTAGCTTCTTTTGAACCATGAATGATCTCCAGGTCAATACGGGCTTCTTCTTTTATCAACTTTACTACGTCTTCTCCATTTTCAGCCTCGCGCATGGCCGATGTAGCGTAGGCCAGATAATCTGTCACCTTATAAACATCCATCAGATTCCTAAACGCCTGCATTGATTTTACAAGATCGTTAGTTTTTCTTTCAGAAATATGCTGCTGTATAAATGCATCGTCGCCCAATCGTAACGGAACCCTTATCAGTGTATTCTTTTTAAAGGAAACCGAACCATTGTTTTCAATAATGTCGGCAATTAGCAGCCTTACTGCATTTGAACCTATATCTATAGCGGCGTATCTCAATTTTTTGTGTTTTTAGATTTGAGGTAATTATATATTTCTATTTGTGCGCGATGAGCTTCGGCAGAATTTGTTTTGTGGTATTTGTTGGTATTGTTGCTGTTTATTTCACGGGCCTTGGTGTTATCACGCAGCTGAATATTAATAATATCTTTAATTTCTTTATGCAATTCCTCGTCATATACCGGGAAGCCAACCTCTATCCGGTTATCAATATTACGGGTCATGAAATCGGCAGATGTTAAATACAATAATTCGTGGCCGTCATTACAGTAAATATGCACCCTGGCATGCTCCAGATACTTATCAACTATACTTATTACTTCAATATTTTCGCTGTAACCCTTTTCGCCGGGGATGAGGCAGCACATACCCCTTATGATCATCTTTATTTTAACACCGGCATTACTGGCCTGATATAGCTTAGTGATCAGACTTTCATCAGCAAGGCTATTCATTTTCAGGATCATGTATGCCTGTTTACCAGCCTTTGCATTTTTTATTTCGTTATCTATCAACCTGTAAATAGCCGGTCTTGAATCAATTGGCGAAACAATTAAATTCTTTAAGCCCTTAGGCAAGGTATTTTTATACAATGCTTTAAAAACCACAACCAGGTCATCGGTGATCTTTTTATTAACCGTAAACAGGGTATGGTCGGCATATATTGTGGCGGTTTTTTCGTTGAAGTTTCCGGTTGATAAGCACGCATAATGAACAGGCTGTCGTTTTTCGATACGGGTAACCAGGCATATTTTAGAGTGTACCTTATAACCGGCAACACCATAAAGTACATTTACGCCTTCTTCCTCCAGCCTGTTGCTCCAGAATATATTATTCTGCTCATCAAAACGGGCCCTGAGCTCAACCAGGCAGTGTACCTTTTTGCCGTTTTTTGCAGCATTGATGAGCGCATGTATTACCCTTGAATTTTCGGCAAGCCGATAAACAGCTATACTGATCTCTTTAACCTTTGGATCAATAGCAGCTTCGCGTAAAAAGTGAATGATATAATCAAATGACTGGTATGGTGCGCTCACCAGGTAATCTTTTTTAGCAATTAACCCAATTAAACTTTTACCAAAAGACAGATCCTCAACCGGCAAGGGCGGGTACTTATTGTATTCCAGCTCGGGTCGGCCAACATTAGGGAACGAAATAAAATTCTTGAAATTATGATACCTGTTGCCCGGTATAAGACTTTCGCCATGCAGGCCCATTTTGTTTACCAGGTATTTTAACATATCCATAGGCATATCGGTATCATAAAGTAAACGCATGGGTTTACCTTTTTTACGCTTTTGCAAACTTTTGGATAGTGAATCAATAAATTTATCGCTTACTTCTTTATCCAGGTCAAGCTCCGCATCACGAGTGAGCTGTAAAGAATAAGCCTCGATATTGTCATGGTTAAAAATGAAAAATATATCCTCCAAACTATACCTGATAATATCATCCAGCAGGATAATGAACTTCAGTTTATTAGTTTCGGGCAGTACCACAAACCTCGACAGGGTGTCAGGAAACTCAATGAGCGCGAACCTTGATTTTTTGTTTTTGGTAAGTTTTACAAAAAAATAAATCGCCCTGTCGCGCAGTTCGGGTAAAGGCAGGGAGTCATCAAGCATGATAGGTACCAGGGTAGCCAGCAGTTTCTCCCTGAAATAGCTTTTAACAAACGCCCCGCGGGTTACGTTAAGCTGCTTATCGTTCAGCAAAAATATCTTCTCTTCGGCAAGCTCTTTTACAATGATATTTTCATATAGGTTGTTAAACTTACGCTCCTGCTTTACTACAATATTTTTTATTTGGTTCAGTATCCTTTTAGGATTGTATCCCAGTATCTCCTTTGATTTTTCATTCAAATTGGCCAGGCGGCTCAGCGTTGCTACCCTAACACGGTAAAACTCATCAAGATTGGACGAAAATATAGCCAAAAACTTAACCCGTTCAATTAGTGGAACAGTTGGATCAGCAGCTTCCTGTAAAACTCTGTCATTAAAATATAACCAACTTATCTCTCTGTTTATTAAGGGAACCTGTTTATCCATATAAATTGCCCGCTCAGGGCCCACTTTTACAAAACTGCTTATTTATTTGTTAACTTAATATTAACTCATTGGTATTTATAGGGTTTTTATTCATTATTATTTATTGCACTATGTAAACAAATTAAATTTACACACTATATAAATGTTTACAATACATTAGTTTTGTAAACATTTATAAATCCATTACTTATGCCAACATTTGATATAGTAAGCAAGATAGACGGGCAGACCCTTGACAACGCTATCAATACTGCAAAAAAGGAAATATTGAACCGTTACGATTTTAACGACTCGAAAAGTACGATTGACCTTGATAAAAAAACCAACGAGATAACTATTGTTACCGAAAATGATATGCGTTTAAAAGCAATTCAGGATTCTATCATCGGTCGTATGGTAAAACAGCATCTTGACTCTAAGGCTTTAGACTTTGGAAAAGAGCAATACGCATCGGGCAATATGATACGTAAAGAGATAAAAGTTAAGGAAGGCATTGATAAAGAAGCCGCCAAAAAAATAGTTAAAAAAATAAAGGACAGCGGTTTAAAGGTGCAGGCCTCCATTATGGACGATCAGGTACGTGTTCAGGGTAAAAAAATAGATGACCTGCAATCGGTGATCAGCTTATGCCGCGGCGAAGACTTTGGGCAGCCATTGCAATTTATAAACATGCGGGATTAATTATATAATAATTTAGTCATGCCGAATTTATTTCGGCATCCCACGGAACAGGTGGCCAGCATAGCATACATTGCAAGAGAGATGCTGAATCAAGTTCAGCATGACACGTTTAAGATATAAAACACAAAGAGGCGCATTTATGCGCCTCTTTGTGTTTTATATCTTCTTACCTGGAATACCGGTTTAGCCCGCAACTTCCACTTCTTTAACCTCATTAGGGCGACCATTCTTGAAAGCCTTGCGAGGTGATAAACCCAGCAATTCAAACATAGCCATATCAGTATCAAATGATGGGTTTGGTGTAGTCAAAAGTTTTTCACCGGCAAAAATAGAATTAGCGCCAGCCATAAAGCAAAATGCCTGTTCAACTACACTCATTTCGGTACGACCTGCAGATAAACGCACCACAGTTTTGGGCATGATGATACGGGTAGTAGCAACCATGCGCACCATATCCCAAACAGACACCCGTGGCTGGTTAGCCAATGGGGTTCCCTGAACAGGTACTAATGCATTGATCGGAACAGATTCCGGATGCTTAGGCAAATTTGACAGAGTATGTAACATAGATACGCGGTCTTCCACGGTTTCGCCTAAACCAATAATACCACCGCTGCACACGGTAATTTTTGCTTTGCGTACATGCTCCAGCGTTTGCAGCCGGTCATCATATGTACGGGTTGATATAATACGCTTATAGTCCTCCTTAGAGGTATCCAGGTTATGGTTGTAGGCATACAGGCCCGCATCAGCTAAACGTTGCGCCTGGCTTTCGGTAAGCATACCCAGGGTACAACAAACTTCCATATCAAGGCCATTCACGGCTTTCACCATCTCAATCACCTTGTCAAAATCTTTATTATCACGCACCTCGCGCCAGGCAGCGCCCATACATAACCTTGAAGCACCACCGTCTTTGGCTTTTTGAGCTACGGCCAAAACTTCTTCCTTTGGCATAATGGCATGTACATCAACCCCGGTATTGTAACGTGCTGCCTGCGGGCAATAAGCACAGTCCTCGGGACATCCACCGGTCTTTATCGAGATCAGCGAACTGATCTGCACTTCGGCATAATCCTTATTTTCACGATGGATGGTTGCGGCCTTGTAAACAAGGTCAAGCAGTGGAGTATGATATATTTCAGCTATTTCTTCTTTCGTCCAGTTGTATCTTACCTCAGTCATTCTGTTTCTAATTTTGATGGTTCAAATTTATAATAAAAGCTGGAATAGCAAGTGGTGAGTAATGAGTTTTGAGTTCTTAGTAATTTTAAAGACTTATGGATCAATTCACTCAACACTCAAAACTGGTCACTCAAAACTTTCCCTACTGATGTAATAAAAGCTTTGTAGCCAGCCAAAGCGGCAATAAAAAACCTATACAATCAGTAAATGTGGTGATAATGATGGATGATGCTACCGCCGGGTCGATCCCTACCCTCTTTAATATCAGAGGAATAGACGCGCCTGTTAAGCCGGCGATGATCAGGTTGCCCGTCATAGCTAAAAACAGCACCAAACCAAGCAAAGGATTAGCATCGTAAAAATAAGCCACTAAAAAAACGATCAAGCCATTGGCTCCGCCATTTATCATGCCTACCAAAAACTCTTTCAGCACCGTATTGTAGGCCTGTTTATCGCTCAGGTCGCTCAGCGAGATACGTCTTACTGTAACAGCCAGCGCTTGCGTAGCGGCGTTACCTCCCATCCCGGCAATAATGGTCATGTATGCCGAAATAACTGAAAGCTTGGCTACGGTAGAATCAAAATCACGAATGATGGATGCTGCCAAAAATGCTGTACCTAAATTGATCACCAGCCAGGGTAAACGGCTTTTTACCGCGTCCTGCCAGTTACCGCTCAATTCTTCATCTTCTGATACACCCGAAATCTTCAATATATCCTCGGTGTTCTCTTCTTCCATTACGTCGATGATATCATCAACCGTAACACGGCCCAGCAGTTTCATGTCGTCATTAACAACGGGGATACTGGTAAGGTTATATTGCGATATTAAACGGGCAACCTCCTCCTGGTCAACATCAGCTTTTACATATACAAAGTTGGTTTGTACCAGGTCGCTTACCTTAGCATCGGCTTTTGCCTTAATAATTGTTTTTATGGATAGGATGCCTTTCAGGATGTCATGATCATCAACCACATAAATGGTATATAGCTCTTCCATCTCTTCAGATTGATGGATGATCTCGTCTAATGCACCCTTTTTATCAAGGTTAATATTTACCTTGATAATTTCAGAATTCATCAAACCACCGGCCGTGTCCTCATCATAGTTTAACAGAGCGCGGATGCTGCTGGCATCTTCCTGGTCAATATCCTTTAGTATTTCATGCTGCTGTTGCTCATCCAACTGCGAAATAATATCAGTCGCGTCATCATAATCCAGCTCTTCAACTATCTCAGATCTTTTTTCGGGATGAAGGTTCACCAATAGTTCTTCCGGGTGATGTTCTTCATCCATTTCCGAAATTACTTCTGATGCAACGTCGGTAGGCAGAATATTGATGATTCGTTCTTTGGCTTCTTGCGGAAGTTTTTCAAATAATATAGCAATCTCAGAGGCGTGGTATCCCTGCAGAACTTTCTCTAACTCAGCATCATCGCCTTCCAGGGCGGCTTTTATGCGGAGCAGATCGGTTTTATCGATTTCAAATGATTGCATATGCGACTAAAATAGTTATTTTATGCAGTAAGTAGGGAATTAAAAAGGCATTAAAATAAGTGTAAAATATAGAATAGGAAGTCATGCCGAACTTGTTTCGGCATCTCACAGGATATGTCGACTATATAAGTGTTTTACCTTACATATGGGATGCCGAAATAAATTCGGCATGACCCAGGGGCTGGGTATTACAGGCTGTAGTCATATTTAGCAATAACCCCGCTTAGTTTGCTGACTTTCATTAGCGTTTGCTCAACCTGCGTTTTGCGAATGGAAACCTGTATACTGCAATCATTATCAAACTGCTGATGAATGATGGTCAGGTTATCATCTTTAATGATGCGCATTACATCATTCATTTGCAGGTAGTCAAATTTAATGGTATAAATATCATTAACAGTTTTATGGATAATGACCGCCTGGTTAAGCGCCTCGTCCGTTGCGACTTTATATGCGTTAATTAAACCCGGTACCCCTAACAGTGTACCACCAAAATATCGCACCACAACTACCAGAATATTAGTCAGATCGCGGGATAACAAGGTATTGAGTATTGGGCGACCAGCTGTACCCGATGGCTCCCCATCATCATTAACCCTAAATACCGATCTGTCGATACTTAAACGCATGGCCCAGCAATGATGATTAGCCTTAGGATGTTCGGTTTTTAGTTTAGCCACTATGGTTTTGATATCGTTTTCGGAGTTTATAGGATAAGCATAACCCAGGAATTTACTGCCCCGGTCGCGGAATATACTTTCGGTTGGTTTTTCTATGGTTTTGTAAGTATCGTCAAAGAGCATTAAAAATTCTATTTAGCATAGGAGATAACTATGATAGCCACAACAGCTATAACAACACCTGCTTTGTTGAGCCAGCTAAGTTTCTCTTTAAAAATGACTAAACCAACCAGTGTACCCACAGCAATAACGCCAATGTTCATGGCCGAGAAAACGGTTGAAGGATTATTTGACAGGGCCTGGTGGGCTTTCAGGTAAAAAAGTATGTTGCCGAAATTGGCCACGCCCAATATCCAGCCAATAAAAATATGCGGCCACGAGAATTTTGTTTTTTTGGTGGCAACCWGGTAAAGTAACCCGGCCATAGCTATAGCAAAAGCCAGTATATACACAATAAACAATGATGTGGTATAAGGCAAGCCTTTAAACAGGGCTATCTCTTTAAATAACACATCAATAATACCCATACCAACAAATACCACGAGCAAATAAAACCATGAAAATTTGGTTATTCTGTTTCCATGGCTTTTTTGCTGCCACGGAATGGAGCATATGATGGCGATAAAACCAAGCGCTATGCCTACAATTTTTAAACTGGTAAGTGCTTCACTAAACAACACAAATGAGGCAACTACAGGGATAAATAACGATAAACGCTGCGCCACATCGGTACGCACAATACCGGTGAGCCTGATAGAGAAAGCAATAAACCAAAAAACCAGGGGTAATAATAATCCAAGCCCCAGGTAATTGTAAATAGGCGCACCCTGCAAGTGTGAAAGCTGCGGTTTAAAAAATATCCAGGTAAGCAATATAGCCATGGAATAGTTCCAGGTGATGGCTTGAAAAACATCAATCTGGTAACGCTTGGCAAGCTTTAACAAAACAGAAACTACAACACTGCAGCAAATACTTAAAAAAACGTATAGCATTATATAATTGGCTTGTTATATATTATTTGTAGACCATCATCTCCTGATGGAAATTCGTCAGCAATTATACCTGTTATTTGTGGTGCTTTTATACCATTTTTTAAAACAATTTTACCGGTAAAAATACGGGCTTCATCCCATAAGCCGGCTTCTATAAAAGTTTGCAGGGTATGTGCCCCACCTTCAATAATTACAGATTGAATATCCTGCAGATATAACTGGTATAAAATATACTGGGGTACGTACCGGTCAAAATCTTCCAGGGCTATATATTTATTTCTGCCATCCGCATCAAACTTAACCTCGTTAAATACAAATGTATCAGTTGATTGATCAAATATATTTAAGTCTTTATTTAATTCCAGCCGCCTGTCAATCACTACTCGTTTAGGTGATCTGCCTTCCCAGTAACGCACGTTTAGCTGAGGGTTATCTACAGCAGCCGTATTTTTACCTACTAATACCGCATCCTCTTCGCTGCGCCATTTATGCACCAGCTTACGCGATTGCTGGCCGGTTATCCATAGCTGGCTGCCATCACCAGGTGCAAAAAAACCATCATTGGTTTGTGCCCATTTTAATATAATGTATGGACGGTGTTTTTGTACCCGCGTAAAAAACCGACGGTTAAGCCATTGGCATTCCTTTTCCAGCACTCCTGTAATCACTTCAATACCTGCTGCCTTTAGCTTTTCAATCCCTTTGCCATCAACCTGTTCAAATGGATCGCGACAGCCCACTACTACTAAGGGGATCTGATGTTTAATGATCAGATCGGCACATGGTGGTGTTTTACCATAATGGGCGCATGGCTCTAAAGAAACATAAATTACAGCCTGTTTTAATAATTCGGCTGAGTTTTCAAATTTGCTGGTTACCTGTGCAATGGCATTCACTTCGGCATGAGCTTCGCCATATTTATGGTGATAGCCTTCGCCTATTATTTTGCCATCATGAACTACAACTGCACCAACCATAGGATTGGGGCTCACCAGCCCCATGCCCAGTTCGGCAAGTTCAATGCAGCGCTGCATATATTTTTCATGTTTAACCATGCTGCAAAAGTAGCTTTTATGTTACTTTGTTGCATGATTACTATTAAGGATGTTTTTGAAGATTACAAACAGCTGAACAAGGTTTATGAAACTAAGGAGATCCAAGCCATTACCTTATTAGCCATCAGTGAAATAAGTGGACTGTCAAAAGCGTCGATTAAAGCATTTCCTGAAAGGGAACTAAGCATTGAACAAACGCAAAAGCTAAAAAATGCCCTTACCCAATTACAAACAGGCGAACCCATTCAGTACATTTTAGGCATAACTGAGTTTTATGGTCTGCCCTTTAAGGTAAATCCATCCGTGCTGATCCCCCGCCCCGAAACGGAGGAGCTGGTGGAGTGGATTTTATCAGTGGCGGGTACCCGGTTGCCAGTTGCCGGTTCTCAGTTTACTGGTAACATCCTTGACATTGGTACAGGTAGCGGTTGTATTGCCATTAGTTTAAAAAAGAACTTACCGCAAGCACAGGTTTCAGCGATTGATATATCTGAAGGGGCATTACAAACCGCAAAGGAAAATGCCGAATTAAATGAGGTTGAGGTTAGCTTTATTAAAACAGATATCCTTATTATTAAATCCGAAATCAAACTTCCGAAATCCGAAATCATAATCAGCAATCCCCCTTATGTTACTTTAGACGATAAAAAACAAATGCATACCAACGTGACCAATTTTGAGCCACATACGGCATTGTTTGTTCCCGAGCATGACCCGCTTGTATTTTACAAAGCCATCGCTGATTTTGCATTATTAAACCTTACTCCAAACGGCCTGTTGTTTTTTGAGATCAACGAGCTTTATGGCCAGGAAACAGTTAAACTATTAAAAGATAAAGGCTTTATAAGCACAGAGTTGAGAAAAGATATGAGTGGCAGGGATAGAATGATTAAAGCTATAATTTAGTGACGCATTCTACTTAGTTATAAATAATTTGTTCGATCATTTTATAATGTCCGTACTTGCTTATATCATTATTGACTGCTACTTTTAACTTAAATTTATTTTTTTCAAAAAGCATTTTCTTTTTAAATGATGGCAATTCATTACTTGCCATAAAACCAAGATCAACTTCCACTTCACTAATGATTTCGACCGATGATCTGAATACTTTGTTATTAATATTAAATAGTTGTTCAACTACACCGTCATAACGCTCTAAAAGTATTTGAAGCATATAGGCGTTGGTTGCCGAATAATTACCTAAATCATTAAATAGAACTTTTAGCTCATTTAATTCCCCTAAATAATCTGCCATATGTATTAATTTTTAATTAATATTATCAAGCGTAATGCCGAAACCTTCTTATACTCAGAACAGTGTGGAGTTAATTAATTTCTATACCTAACCTGTGTAAATCCCGCCACAATAAGGGGAATTAAATAGCAATTATCTATCAAAGAATACCTGAAATGATATGAAATTGCCGTTAAATACTACAATGTATTGATTAAAGCAACTAACTCCGGGGATGAAACTGGCTGATGGTGCTTTTCAGATACTCCCTGTCAAGGTGGGTGTATATCTCGGTGGTGGTAATGCTCTCATGGCCCAGCATTTCCTGCACGGCCCTAAGGTCGGCGCCCCCCTCTACCAAATGAGTGGCAAATGAATGCCTGAACGTATGCGGACTTATGGTTTTCTTTAAACCGGTAAGTTCAACCAGCTCTTTGATCATTAGGAATATATATACCCGGCTTAATCTTGATCCCCGGCGGTTCAGGAAAACCATATCTTCCTCACCTTTTTTTATGGCAATGTGTACACGTACATTTTCTATCCATATTTTCAGGGCACGGATAGCCTCGGCTCCAATGGGTACAAGTCGCTCTTTATTCCCTTTGCCGGTCACTTTTATAAATTCAATATCCAGGTAAAGGTTTGATAGTTTAAGCTCTGTTAATTCAGACACCCTTAAGCCGCTGCCATACAATGTTTCGAGTATGGCTTTGTTACGTGCACCCTCTGGTTTAGATACGTCAATGGCGGCTATGAGTTTGTTGATATCCTGATAACTCAGTGTGTCAGGCAGTTTGCGTTGTATCTTGGGCGACTCCAGTAGTTCCGAAGGATCGATCTTGATAAGATCTTCCATCAACAGGTATTTATAAAAAGCTTTAATGCCCGATAATACCCTGGCCTGTGATGACGGGATCATACCCAGGTTAATTGCCCAGTTAATAAACTCGCGCAAATCACCTAAAGCAATTGTTTCTGGCTTTAATTTAACTATTTGTAAATCAGAAAATTGATATAGTTTTTCTATATCCCTGCCATAAGCTTCAATAGAATTATCGGCCAGCGATTTCTCTAACTTCAAATAGGCTTGAAAACCTTTTATTGCCGAACGCCACTCCAATTG
>NZ_JBFUJG010000151.1:0-10982 GCF_056401495.1 Mucilaginibacter sp. P4_E8 | reverse complement strand
TATTAACTATACCCAGTTATCCAACTCGGTGGGTACCGGAGAACATGGGGAGCCAACAGGAGGCCCCTCTTATTCAACTTTTGCGGTTATTGGTACCGAAGATAATACTACGGTTGAAATAACACCAATGCAAACACTTCTTGATGGCAGAGCGGCAAATCGGCCTTTTACTATAACTTTAAAAAAAGGTGAAGTTTATCAGGGGCTTTCGGCATTTGACCTTACGGGTACCCGTATCCGCACCATTAGTAATGTTGCGGGTTCATGTAAAAAGGTAGCTGTTTTTTCGGGCAGTTCAAAAATTGCTATTGGTTGTAAAACAGAGAATTATTCGTCTGATAATCTTTTTCAACAGGTTTATCCAACTTCATCGTGGGGAAAAAGTTATATAACCGTTCCGTTAAAAGCGCGCAATTATGATGTTTTCAGGATCATACTGAGTGATCCTAATACAACCGTAAAATTAAACGGAACTAACCTTACTGCAGGTCAGTTTGCCGGGGGGCTTTATTATGAATTTAACTCCCAGGAGCCTAATACCATTACGGCTGATAAGCCCATACAGGTGGTTCAGTATGCGGTAACACAATTTAAATCAATTTTTTGTGGCGATATTAAGGGTGATGTTGGTGACCCCGAAATGATATACCTTAATCCATTGGAGCAAACACTTGATCATGTTACCCTAAACTCAACCAGTAACTACAATATTATTGATAATTACATCAATGTACTCATCAAAAAAAATGCTGTGCCCACATTTGCACTTGATGGCATTCCTTATACTAATTTTACAACGGTGCCAGGTAATCCGGTATATTCATATGCACAAATTAAAGTTGATGCAGGAGTACACCATATAAGCGCGGCAGATGGTTTTAATGCGATTGCCTATGGGTTTGGTAATGCCGAATCATACGGTTACGCAGCAGGCACCAATCTGAAAAACCTGAACGAGTTTATTGCCCTGGAGGATCCTGTAACTCATGCTACACAACCTAATGGTTGCAGCGAGGTAACTTATAAACTACAGCTCACCCTGCCTTTTAAAACCAATAATATTAAATGGGACTTTAAAGACGGAACCACTTTTACCGATGCTAACCCTGTTGTAAAATCAACCGTAATAAAGGATGGTAAAACCCTGTACATTTATGAATATGCTACCAGTAAATCTTATTCCTCTGGTGATTATAGCGTAGTTGCAACTATTTTTAACCCGGTAGCCGATGATTGCGGCTCATATGAGGACGTAGAACTCGATTTTAATATTTCAGATCCGCCTGTTGGTAAATTTTCGTTTACCGGTACCTGTATTGGTGATACTACTGTGTTTAAAGATATGTCAGAAACAAACGGCACAGACATAAAAACCTGGCTGTGGGACTTTGGCGACGGGCAAACATCAGTGGTACAAAACCCATCGCATACTTACGCTTTGCCAGGTGATTACAAAGTAAGGCTAACCATTATGAACCAAAATGACTGCAGTAATGTATCTGACCTTATTCCTGTGCATATAGGCAATAAGCCGGTAGCTGATTTTAGTTTTTCGGCACTTGATTGCCCTGCAATGGATATTACTTTCACAGATCACTCCATACCGGTTGACAAAGCAATAACCAAATGGCTTTGGGATTTTGGGGATGGCCAGGAAATCATAACAAAAACGGATAACGCCCCTTTTACACATTTGTATACCGCCGCCGGCTCCTATACTGTTAAATTAACTGTTGTGAATGCTAATGATTGTGCAAGTGAGGTGATGGCCAAAACTGTGGTGGTACATGAATTACCCCAGGCTGATTTTACTTTGCCCGATGCCTGCGTTAGTGATCAGGTGCAGTTTAATAATATGAGCTCGATTGCCGATCATACGGAGACCGACTTTACTTATAAATGGGATTTTGGCGACATGAATACATCTGCCGAAAAAAATCCAAAACATACATATGCCGCGGCGGGCAATTACCAGGTAACGCTAACTGTAACATCAAAATATGGCTGCACGAATGCAAAAACTCAAACATTTGGTGTTAATGGGGATGTTGTTAAAGCGGCTATAGAGGTGCTTAACCCTACCGATCTGTGCAGTAACAAGGAGGTGATTTTTGTAAACCATTCCACGGTTAATTCGGGTATAATAACCAGGATCGAAGTTATTTACGATGCCGCTGATCCTTCAACTTTAAAAGTATATGACCATCCAACCCCAGGGCAACAACTAAGTTATACCTATCCTCAATTTACGGATGGAACCCGTAATAAAAATGTAAAGATCATAGCTTATTCGGGAGGTGTATGTAATGATAATAATGATAACCTGCTGATTACTTTAAAAGCAGCGCCGGTTATCACATTTACCCAGGTGCCTTCCCTTTGTCCGGAAAGTGCGCCGGTGCAGTTGCAACCGTCCATTCAGGGGCCTGCTGGTTCCGGAGTGTTTTCAGGGCCGGGAGTAAGTGCAGGTGGATTGTTTAACCCGGCAGTGGCCGGCACCGGCACATTTGAGATAAACTATGTTTATACAGCTCAAAATGGCTGCGCCGATGTAGAAAAACAGCACATCACAGTTTATCCTTCGCCAACAGTATCAGCAGGTGATGATATTACCATGCTTGAAGGTACGCAGATAACTATTAAAGCAACAGCAAGCCCCGGCGTTACGTATAAGTGGTATCCATCAACAGGTTTGGATCATGATGATGTACTAAACCCGGTTGTAAGCCCAACAGAAAATACCACCTATCAATTGATAGTGACTTCGGGCGCCAATTGCATGGCTATGGATGAGATAAACATCAATGTATTGAAAAAAATAATTATACCAAATACATTTACACCCAATGGCGATGGTTATAATGACCAGTGGGAAATAAAATACTTAACAACATATCCAAATAATACGGTTGAGATATACAACAGATACGGAGAAAAGCTATATTCGTCAATTGGTTATAGCATGCCCTGGGATGGCAGATATAAAGGCACTAATGTTCCGGCAGGTACCTATTATTATATAATAAATCCAAAGAATGGCCGCAAGGCGATGTCAGGGAGTGTAACCATCATTAGATAAATAATGAAAAGAACCTTATATACAATTATTTTTTTTATTGCCTGTGTGCCATTAGTTAAAGCACAACAACGACCGCAATACACACAGTATATCTTTAATAATTACTTGTTAAACCCCGCGCTATCAGGTATTGAAAATTATACGGATGTTAAAGCCGGGTATCGCAGCCAGTGGACCGGCCTGGAAGGGGCGCCTGTAACTGGTTATTTATCAATAAACGCGCCTATAGGCAAAAATTTCATACAGGGCGATGCTACCGCTTTTCCGGCAAGCGGAGGGGTTAATCCATCAAGCAGGTTATATACGCAACAATACCAGGCAGCAGAGCCGCATCACGGTATTGGTTTAACCATCGTGTCTGATAAAACAGGGCCCATCACCCAAACCAATATTGATGCAACTTATGCTTATCACCTGGGTTTAACTGAAAGACTAAATCTGGCAGTTGGCGTATCTGCGGGTTTTAGCCATAACGTGCTTAACATGTCGCAAATTACTACCGCCGACCCTTCAGATCCGATATTTAACAATTTGGACAATAACCAGTGGAAACCAGATCTGGGAATAGGAATATGGGCCTATTCGTCAGATTATTTTATAGGTGTTTCGGCTCAGCAAATACTGCCTCAAAATCTGTATATAACCAGTAAAACAAATGCCTATCAAAATAAAACMGTACCGCATTATTTTTTAACCGGTGGGTTCAAGGTTTTTTTATCTGATGATGTTACCCTTATTCCATCAGTACTGTTTAAATATATAAAGCCGGTACCCACAACCTATGATATCAACATGAAGTTATCGTTCCAGGATAAACTTTGGATAGGCGGCTCGTACAGACATAATGACTCTTATGCCGCGCTGGTGGGTATTAACTTAAGTTCATTTGTAAATCTTGGCTATTCCTATGATTTTACCACTTCGGCACTAAATACAGTAAGTAATGGCACACATGAAATTGTTATAGGGATCTTACTCAACAACCGCTATAAAGTAAGCAGCGCACAGCATACGTTTTAGCCCCCCGGCCCCCTAAAGGGGGAGCTCTTGACTATTTTAAAGTAAATAGAAAATGCCCTGATTGAAAAATGAATCAGGGCATTTTCTATTTAATATTTTAAGGGATAAATAAGCTAATCAAGAGCTCCCCCTTTAGGGGGCTGGGGGGCTGGCTCTACAGCTCCCTTCTTAACCTTGCTACCGGAATATTCATCTGTTCGCGGTATTTGGCTACTGTGCGGCGGGCAATGTTATAGCCGGCATCTTTGAGTATGTCAGTCAGTTTTTCATCGGCTAAAGGGTGGCGTTTGTCCTCATTGCCTATATGTTCTTCCAGGATCTTTTTTACTTCTTTGTTTGATACCTCTTCGCCGCTTTCAGTTTGAATAGCTTCGGAGAAGAATGATTTTAGCAGGAAGGTGCCAAACTCAGTTTGTACATATTTGGAGTTGGCCACCCGCGATACGGTTGAAATATCCATGTTTATCCTGTCGGCAATATCCTTCAGAATCATAGGTTTCAGGTTTTTATCGTCGCCGGTTAAAAAAAACTCGTACTGGTACTGCATAATGGCATTCATGGTTTTTAGCAAAGTTTGCTGACGCTGTTTAATAGCATCAATAAACCACTTGGCCGAGTCGAGCTTTTGCTTTACAAACTGTACTGCCTCCTTTAGTTTTTTATCCTTTTGCGCTGCCTTATCATAATGCTGAAACATTTCCTGATAAGAGCGGCTTACCCTAAGCTCAGGCGCGTTTTTGGAGTTAAGTGTAAGTATCAGCGTACCATCGTTATTGGTGATATGAAAATCAGGTATCACCTGCATTTGTTTGGTATTTAGTTCATTCGAGTCGCCGGGCTTGGGATTGAGCTTTAAAATCTCGTTGATCACGCCACGCAGCTCATCCGAGCCCATGTTCAGTGATTTTTCAAGCTTATCATAATGCTTGCGGGTAAACTCGTCAAGGTATTGTTCAACAACAATAATGGCTTTTGCTATAATAGGGTCATTAGGATCTTTTTTACGAAGCTGTATCAGCAGGCATTCCTGCAGGCTGCGTGCGCCAACACCAGCGGGATCAAAGCCCTGTATCACTTTTAGCATATCCTCCACCTCTTCATCCTCGGCCATTACATTTTGCGAAAACGCAAGGTCGTCAGTTAATGACATAATAGGGCGGCGTAAATAGCCATCGTCATCCAAACTACCAATAATTTGCTTACCTATCCTAAAGTCCTTATCGCTTAGTGGCAACAGGTCAAGCTGTAGTTGTAAGCTTTCAAAAAACGAGCTTTGTACAGCAATGGGTATCTCTTTGCGTTCGTCTTCATCGTCGCCATTTTGATCGTAGCGCGATCCATAGTCGTTCACATTGTCTTCCTGTAGGTAGTCATCTATGTTAAATTCATCCATCTCGCCCTTTTCCTCATCACCGTTATAGGTGTCTTCATCCGGGTCACGGTCAGGATATTGTTCTTCAGGTTCATTTAAATTAGTCAGGCTCAGATCTTCAAGCGCAGGGTTTTCTTCCAGTTCTTCTTTTATCCTTGTATCAAGCGACACAGTAGGCACCTGCAGCAACTTTATAAATTGTATTTGCTGCGGTGAAAGTTTTTGTAAAAGTTTTTGTTGAAGATTCTGTTTAAGCATAATAAGATGTTGCCAAAAATACATCAATTACCATTAACTTTAAAATATCTTATGGCATGATGAACAATGGTATTAAATATCAAAAAAATAATTTGTTTGAAAGGCATTAAAATTTATTCGCTACATTAGATAAACTAAAGCCTATTTAATTAGTTATTCCAATAATCTAAAATCTATCATTATGGCAATTATTAAGGAATTTAAGGAGTTCGCCATGCGCGGCAACGTTGTTGACCTTGCAGTGGGTGTTATTATCGGGGCGGCCTTTGGTAAAATAGTTACCTCCCTGGTAAATGACGTTATCATGCCGCCCATTGGCTATTTAACCGGTGGCATTGACTTTAAAAACTTAAAGGTTCTGATAAAAGAAGGCGACCCGGCCAAAAAAATAGCTGATGTCTCTGTCAACTATGGAAATTTTATTAACACCGTAATCGAATTCCTGATTGTCGCTTTTTGTATTTTTATGGTTGTAAAAGCAATAAACTCGCTTAAAAAACCTGAAGAAGCTGCACCAGCTGCTGAACCTGTACCAACAAAAGAAGAAATTTTACTTACCGAAATTCGTGATCTATTAGCGAAAAAAGCCTAATAGATGAAAGATTTATAGATAAGGGACAAAAGACAAATAGTAATATTAGTATCCTTTGTCCTTTATCTGTCAGTCCTTATCCTTAATCAGCTTTGGATCTGTTAAAATAATATAATCGGCCAGTTGTTTAAACTTTGTCCAATCGGGGTTATCAAAGTTATAATCAGCGTAAGCTGCTATGGTTAGTACGCGCACATTTGGCGCGTATTTTTTTAGCTGGGCAACCACTCCCAATTTTTCCTCGCTATGAAAACCACCATTTAGCTGTAATATCTTGTAACCAGGATGACTTTTATAAAATTGCGCTATTGACCAGCCCATGGTAGCATCCCACAGATTTTGTGATTGATAGATCTGCATACCGGCCATAGCTTCGTGGCCACCCATTATTTTCACAAATTTATCATAATAAGCTCCTGTAGCAGTATCAATAGGTAGGGGGGCAAGATAGCTTTTGGCTTGTGCACTTAATGACTGTAAACTGCTCAATCCGTTACGGGTAACCATATTGGTATAACGCGAAGGAGCATTGGCAGCAATAACGGGTAACTGGTTAAGTTTGGCTAACTCAACCAACGGGCGGTAATCTTTATAGTTGGGCCAGGCACGCGCATCACTTATCAGGTTCTTTTCGCGAATAAGGCCACCTAAATATTCATTTAACACCAACTGGCAGTCGGTTTGAAACATCTCCATAGAGAGTGCTGTTTGGTGTGGATATTTTTCTGTTAAGCCTTTAAATAAAGCATATTCAAGATAGTGAGCAGTTGAATCATTGTGTTCCTCGCCAAAAAATACTACATCGGCTTTGGCGGTTTTATCAATAATATCGGCAATGGTTACCGGTTTTTGAGTTGCTGAACTGTATATTTTATAATGAGAAGCCTGCATATCCTGGCCAAAAGCAATTGATGATAAACATATTAAGAGCAGGATTGCTAATGATTTCATATTATGGTTTTAAAACGTTTAATTTACAGTAAGAAACACTGACGACCAAATAAGAAAAATAGTATTTGAAATGTTTCAAAATATTACTACATTTGCGCTCTTGTTTTTAAAACGACGAATAGAATAAAATAGCCATGAAAAGAACGTTTCAGCCTTCTCAAAGAAAAAGAAGAAATAAACACGGATTCCGTGAACGCATGTCAACTGCTAACGGTAGAAGAATATTAGCAGCCAGAAGAGCAAAAGGCAGAAAAAGATTATCAGTTTCTGACGAGGGTCGTCATAAAGCATAAACTTGGTTGCTTGGTCCTTTCATAGGGACATGGACCGTTTATCTGCTTTAATTCCGGTTCAAATATGGCAACTATGTATACTTTTAAAAAAGAAGAACGGTTATGTAATAAAAGGCTTATTGATAAGCTTTTTCATAACGGCTCTTCTTTTTTGTGTTATCCCTTCAAAGCTTCGTGGTTGTATCATACTGAGCCACAATCTTACCCTGCACAAATCTTGTTTTCGGTTTCAAAAAGACGGTATAAGCACGCTGTTGACCGAAATTTAATAAAAAGATGCATGCGCGAGTCATACAGACTGCACAAGCAACAAAATCTATATAATTTATTGCAGGCCGCCGATAAAACAATTGTGCTGTCGGTTGGGTATATTGGTAAGGAAATTGTTCCCTATAGCGTTATCGAAAAAAAAATGTTGAAGCTGTTGAGCCAGCTTGGAGAGCAATTGGTAACTACAAATAATATCCAGGCAAAATAAATATGAATGCTGTAATCAGGATATTGAAGGCGCTTATTGGAGCCATTTTTATATTGCTGATAAAAATATACCAATACTTTATTTCGCCACTTACCAGTGCTTCATGCAGATACACGCCAACATGTTCCCAATACGGTGTTGAGGCTATAAAAAAGCATGGAGCCTTCAAAGGCGGATGGTTAACTTTAAAACGGATTGCCAGCTGCCACCCCTKGGGTGGGCATGGCCATGATCCAGTTCCTTGAATTTTAAGTTCTGAGTCCTGAGTTCCGGGTAATAAGTCATAAGCGCCTAAAGTCAGAATTCATAACTCAAGACTCATAACTCAAGACTAAAAAAGATGAGTGTTATTTTACAAATTGAAACCGCAACCACTTCCTGTTCAGTAGCATTGGCCATTGATGGCAAAGTTTTGGCTTTTAAACAGGTGAATGAACGTAATATACATGCTGAGGTAATTACCTTATTTATTGATGAACTGATAAATACCGCGACCTTAACCTATAACGATCTTGATGCTATTGCAGTTAGCTGTGGCCCGGGCTCATATACGGGCTTGCGTATTGGTGTATCAACAGCCAAGGGTTTGTGTTTTGCTCTTAATAAGCCGCTTATAGCCATTGAAACGCTGGAAGCTATGGCATACGGCATAATAGGCGAAAAAATTATCGCCGTTGATAAAGACATTCTTTTATGCCCCATGATTGATGCTCGGCGCATGGAGGTTTACTGTGCCTTGTTTAATACTGGTGGCTTAAAAGTACGGGCTACTGCTGCGGATATTATTGATGAGCATAGTTTTAACGAGCATTTAAGCAACCATAAGATTTTATTTTTTGGCGATGGCGCCGATAAATGCGAGGCCGTTTTAGGAGCCAACAACAACGCCAAATTTTTACCGGGCTTTGTTAATTCGGCAACCTTTCTTACCCAGAAAGCAGCAGAAAAGTTCGATAAAAAGGAATTTGAGGATGTGGCGTATTTTGAACCTTATTATCTCAAGGATTTTATAGCCGGAAAGAAAGCTCTGTAATTATTGATTGGTTTTAAAGAGGCGCCCAAATAAGCGACCTAAAAATCCCTTTTCGCCCATAGGGATGGTGCTGGCATTCATTGGATGTTCAATTACGTGCCCAAACTTTAAAGTAAACCCTAAATAGAAATCGCCACCTGAGTAATTTCCTTCATGCATTATTTGGGTTGTGTTTTGTAAAGAGGCCAGTGCAAGTCTGCCTGTATTTATTAACCTGTCAGTACCTACAAAAAACTCAACATTGGGCGATTTGATCATAAATTGAGTACCAACGTTGAAAAATTTCATATCATCATAACTGGTTGTAAGGGTAGCTGTGCACAAGCCAAACTGAAAGTGGTTAACCAAAGCCCCTGTAAAACCTGTAAAAAATAATTCTTTCGAGGCAATGAGCGTTGGTGAATATTTTAATGTGTTATTATCGCCAAGCCAATAGCTTTTAGTAGCGCTCAATTCGGCACGGCCATTTATTGGTGTTGTGAATGATTGCATCACACCATTATTTTTTAATAATTTATGGGTCCTGTTGTAAATGGTATCCTCGCGATGTGCCGTTGATAAATCATTTAAAGGCTCGCTGTTGTCAAAATTGTAAATGTTTGACCGTTTGCTCCAGTGTATAAAACCAAGATCTTTTACGTTGGCTTGTATAGTTATATGATCATCCGTTTTGTACGATGCGCCTAAACTAATGGCAGCACCAGGGTTACGGAATGTTGGCAGGTAATCATGCGATGTCATAAGGCCGGGAATATAGCTATCATAATAACGGCCTTTGAGGGCCAGAATAGCTGTTGGCTTACTGGGGTCGGTCCTGTCAAAATTGATTTGTGATTCTGTAATATTGATTTTTTGATATTGTATCCCAAGTAAACCGCTTATTTTAAAACCCAGGGCAATTTTATTATTAATACGTTCGCGATATGAAAAACCTATCTGATGATAAGCCTGGTAGCTATAAGAATCATTAAATATATTACTATAAGTATTCCTGGGAAAATCTGAAGCGCCGTTTAACAAGGCAAGAGACTCGTCAGAAAAAAGGCCCCGGCTTTCAACCTTTGTCTGTGCCGAAAAACCCATCTCTACATCGCCATTTAAACTGGTAAACACCTTAAACATGATGGAATAGGCATTAATGTTTGCATTAAAATGATTGTATTTATTCTGACCAATTTTTAATTTTTCAGTATCATAATAAGCGTTATTTGAAAATAGCCGGCTTTTAACGCCCGGCTGCATATTTCCTGTTAAATAGGTATTAACATCAAAATTTGGTATCAGAAAATTAAATGCAAGCTGCCTGCTTGAATCGGGTATGAATGATCTTTGTGAAGGATTTTCAAAAGAATCAAAAAGAGTGCCTGTATTATACTGTGAAAATTGTTGCGCTGAAGCCGATAGGGAGAGGAGTATTAAGCAAAAAACAATTAAGATTTTATTCATACAATGTTCACCAGCCTTCAGTTTTTGTATCGGCCTTAAAGATAAGCTTCAAAATTGAATATTGATAAATAATTAAGGTTCAATATTACATTTTAACGTAATTGATGGTATATGGTTTTATAAATTAACTAATTATTTACAGCAGCGGTATCAACATTATTTAGGCGCATACAGAAATTGGTATAAAAGTTCCTGTCTGATGCAGCAAACTGGCATGCCGCTGCGTAAAAACTTTTCCAGCCGGGATTGTTTTTTTCAAAAGCCTCATAAAAAGGATCTTTCAAATCTCTTTTTAATATAGATTGTGAGTTTTTAAAGTTGATGAAAAAAGCCACATTGCTTCTTTCGGCCAGTAAATCATCAAACTGGTTATATTGCTCAATCTTACTTATAAATTTACGATTGATGTAAGTATCGGTATAGCTTACCAGTTCTGATGGGGTAGTGGCCAGCACAAGGT
>NZ_JBFUJG010000150.1:0-11021 GCF_056401495.1 Mucilaginibacter sp. P4_E8 | reverse complement strand
TTCCGTTTCAGGGTGAGGTCGTTCGTGTTGATGCGCATAGCTCTTAATTTAGCTATTCTTGTCCTCGAATTATCTGACCTTTACAATTGCGAGGTACAAAGCAATCCCCTACTTACAGAGCCGCCCTGTATAGCATAGAGATTGCTTCGTACCTCGCAATGACGCGTGGATAAGGTAATTCCGAAATCGAACATCCGAAATCCCAAATCAATCTTAATATTTCCCTACGATCACTTTATAAAACTGATCGAAATTTAAATATTTGTTGGCCAGTTCCTTTAGCTCAACCGCCGTTACATTTTTTACTGTTGATGCATATTGATCGTAATAATCATAATCCAAACCAGCAAAATAGATGCTTTTAAACTTATCAGCATGCGAAAAAACATTCTCCAGGCTACCCAGTAAAGAACCCAGCATAAAGTTGCGTACCAGCGATAGTTCTTCGTCGGGCACCAGTTCGGTTTTTAACAGGTTGATCTCTTTTTCAATTTCATTTATTGCCGACCTGCAAACATCAGCACTTACCTCTGTAGCGATAAAGAATGCCCCGCCTTGTTTAAACGAGCCCAGGCCCGAGCCAATGCCATAGGTATAACCCTTATCCTCGCGGATATTAGCCATCAGTCTTGAACCAAAATACCCGCCCAAAACCGTATTTAACACTTGCAGGGGCTGAAAATCGGGATGGTTACGATTTATTACCGGCAGCCCTAACCTAATGGCAGATTGCAGCGCATCTGGTTTTTCGGTAAAATAAAACAGTTCTTTGGCAGGCTGCAGTTCGGGCTGTGTAATATCAGTCGGGGTTTCGCCATTTGTCCAGCTTTTATCAAACGTGTCTTTTATCAACGTTAAAGTGTCTGGTTCAATTTTGCCAGCAATTATTAACGTACAGTTTGATGGCTGGTACATTTGTTTAAAGTGCGCCAGCATATCATCGCGCTGCAGACTTTTATAATTATCAAAAGTTGCACCCAAACCATAAATGGTATCGCCGTATATGGCTTTATTAAAATCGCGGCGGGCAACAACATCATTTTTTTGCAGGCTTACCTGTAGTTTTTGCTGTTGGTTGCGCTTAAACGTTTCCAGCTCTTTTTCGGGAAAAACAGAACCGGTAAGGATATCCATAATAACCGGTAGCGTATGGTGCAAATGCTTGTTTAAGCTATACAACGTAACCTGCGAATTTTCATAAGCATAATCTACCTGCAAAAAGGCGCCGTAAAAGTCAATTTTATCGGCAATTTGCGCAGCTGTTAAGGTGTTGGTACCCTCGGTAAGCATGGTATTAACGGCCATATTAAGCAAAGGCTTAGCGGTATCAAAGCGCAGGTTGTTAAATATCCATTCTATACGCACCAATTCCTGGTCGCCTGAGTTAAAGCAATAAACATTGCAGCCGTTGTCCAGCTTAGTGTGTTCTGGTTTAATCAGGTTTATATTATCAATAGCCTTAAAATCCGGGGCTAATTTTCTGTCGATCATGTTGATGATTATTTAGTTTTTATTTTTGTCTGAACCGGGATTACACAGATTGAAGGATTAACCATGATTTTTTTTATGCAAATCAAATCCAAATAATCTAATGAATCTGTTTAATCCAGATTCAGACAGCTTTTGTTCAGACAGCGCTTAATTCAGTTTTCTCGGCGAGGTAAACCAGCGTTGATGAATTATCTTTCCTGAAAATTTTATTGGCCACAGCCTTTATCTGCCTGGTGGTTACCTCCAGGTATTTTGCCGTTTCGTGATTCAGCAAATCAGCGTCGCCCAATAATTCAAACGATGCCAGGTTCATGGCCTTATCCAGTAATGACATTTCAGAGAACACCATCGTCGATTCTGTTTTGTTTTGCACTTTGGTCAGCTCATCTGCCGGAATTTCCTCGTTCTTAACTTTCTCCAGTTCTTCCCATAAAGCTGCTTCGGCCTGCTCAATGCTGATATTTTCGAGCGGCTTGCCTTCCAGTACAAACATCCCTTTATCTAAACTACTGGTGATGTAAGCATGTACCTCACTAAAAATTTGTCTGTCCTGTACCAAACTACGGTACAAACGAGATGAATTGCCACGCGAAAGCACATCAGACAACAGCTCAACTACATAATAATCATCATCCAGCCTCGCCCCCATCTGAAAAGCAATATACACATCGTTAAGCGGCACTTTTGCAGTAACTGTTTCGCGGCGTTCTTCATGCTGCTCGGGCTCCTGCGGCAAATTACGGTGGTATTTTTCGCCAGCCGGAATTGGTGCGAACCATTTTTCGGCCAGTTGTTTTACCTGCTCCAGTTTTACATCTCCCCCAACAACCATAATGGCGTTTTGAGGAGTGTAGTGCTTTTTGAAAAACGCTTTCACATCTTCAATACGGGCGTCCTCAATGTGTTTAATGGTTTTGCCAATAGTGGCCCAGCGGTATGAGTGCTGTTTGTAAACCAGCGGACGCAGTTTTAACCAAACATCGCCGTAAGGCTGGTTCAGGTAGCGTTGTTTAAACTCTTCTATCACCACATTGCGCTGCACCTCCAGGCTTTTCTCGCTAAAGGCAAGATTCAGCATGCGGTCGCTTTCCAGCCAAAAAGCGGTTTCGATATTGGCTGATGGCAGGGTGATATAATAGTTAGTGATATCGTTGCTGGTGAAAGCATTGTTCTCGCCACCTACTCTTTGCAGGGGCTCATCATAGCTGGGTATATTTACCGATCCGCCAAACATCAGGTGCTCAAATAAGTGCGCAAAGCCTGTTTGCTCAGGGTCTTCATCGCGTGCGCCAACATCATATAATATGTTAAGCACCGCCATCGGTGTAGTGTTATCTTCGTGAACAATAACCCGCAGGCCATTATCCAGCGTAAACTTATTAAACTTTACCATTTAGTAATTTTAATTTAAAAACGGATAAAGGTATAATTTTTACCTTGTGTGACTGTAATTACTGCGTATAAATTGCAAATAGTTTAAATCATATAGCTGATTGCCTGGTTAATGAGATGTGGTGTAAGGATTGTTGCCTATACCTATAACTCCATGATCCTTATCATCATAGAAGTAAAAACTTTGCCGGTTAACTTGCCCGTTATTAAACCGCAGCTCAATAGAATAACCATCTAAAACATAAGTACCGGCGCTATTTTTAGAAGAATAGGCCGAAACGCTGCCTGTGCTTCCGTTGTAACTGCCGCCACCAACGCTTTCATAGGTAAATTGGCCCTGGCTATTGAAGGTGATATACTTGGATGAAACCACCATGGAACCGCCTCCCATAGCCGTATTACCGCCACCGGATATAGAACCGTAAGTTCCGTTGAGCTTTTCATTTGGTTTTGCTGGCGATGCCCAGCTCCAGCCTGTCCATCGGTTAGGTTTAGTCATCGAACCATCCTTATTGCGATGGGTAACAATGAGCGCTTTTCCATCCAATTTCCAGGTGCCCCATTTTGTAGGTTCGCTTTGCCTTGWCTGCGCTTCATTAATATCAGCCGGACTTACTGTAAGGTGTTCGTAAAGACTGCCATTTTTTAACAACAGGTAAGGGAAATATACAAATATCAACATCCCTCCCACACCCAGGCGAGTTTCGCTGTGCAGCAACACACCTTTTATTTCGGCAGCGGCAATACCTTTCCCTGATCCATTTACCTGCGTGGGTTGTACTGCTGTAATTATTGTTTTTTGCTCGGTTGCTGCAACTCCGGGTGTATTTGTTTTAACCGGTGCCATCTCCTGTTTCAGGATAGCAACAAAATGATTGGCCGCCACATTGATGTAAGTGCCCGTATACTCCCTAAGCCTCACGATCTTGCCATAACGCACCGCATGATCGGGCCTTACATAAGCAAAATATATTACCGCCAGCTTTTTGCCTGAACCGTCGTTGGTTAAGGCAGAATAAGTAAGCAGATCTGAACTGTTATTAACCGTTTTTAAAACTCCCGGCGAGGTGCCTGAATATCCCGCTCCGTGCAGATCCTTTGTAGCAGCAGCCTTTAGCCATTCGCCCAGGTCAATACCATTACTTTTTTCAACAGGCATAATATCATATTCAAAATTAGCAGCGCTGTTTAGCAATGACGGAGGTATAAACCGGTAAGTATCCTTGTTTACTTCCATTTTCCAGCCAGGAATGGGTGGTATAATAGCTTGTGCATATAACAAAGCCGGGAGCAAAAAACCGGCAAGTAATAACAGGTAAGGTTTCATTAGTAAATTATTTATGGTTGTGATGTTCATGGATTTCCACAATTTTCAGACCAACAATACGACCATTTAGTGCCTAAAAGTTTACATTTGTTAGTAAACCATGCTTACCCCTCAACAACTCATAAAGCAACTCAGTGATACCATTGGTAAACCGGGGATACTGAAGCTGAGCCGGATATTAAAGGAGCAGCGTTTTCCCCTGCGCGATATTATTGATATTACTTTTCATCCTGATAAAGCCGTTGGTTTTAGGGCGGTATGGTTGCTGGAGAATGTTTTTTTAACTGATCCGGAAGGTTATCTGGATGACCTGCGTTACCTGATCTCGCGGTTTAAGGAGAACCGTAACCAAAGTTGTATGCGGCATTATGCCAAAATAATAATGCATGTAACTGATGCCAAAGCTCCCGAATCCTTACAATTAAAACTTAACGAAATTGATTTTGAACCGGTAGTTGAACAGCTTTTCGACTGGATGATAAACCCGAAGATCAAAGTCGCGGTAAAGATGTTTGCCGGAAATGCCTTATTTAATCTCAAAGATAAATTTCCATGGGTAGAAGAAGAACTTGCCAGCCAGCTTGAGTTTTTAATGCGCGATGGCGGTGCGGGGATGCGGGCCGGAGGAAAAAAGATATTGAAGGAGATAAAGAAATGATGTGCAGGTGTGCAGATTGAACTCAAACGCGTCATTGCGAGGTACGAAGCACAATCTCTACACAGGCAGGTACAACTTTCCTATTGGCTCTGTATAGCATAGAGATTGCTTCGTACCTCGCAATGACGTGGTTGGATTAATGCTTTTTCATCCCTACATCTAATCAGGCGCTTGGCCTATCCTCTCCATGCAGGTTATTACTTACCTGGTGGTGGTGCAGTTTTGCGGCAATAGCCGATGAACTATCGTCGGCGTAAGCGCCATATGCATTTACCAGCACACCCTTAAGGTTGTGCTTTGGCGATGATACTGCATAAACTATCGACGTATCATCGGGGTTACTGGCGCCTTCAAAGCGGTAAAACTCATCAATTTCAAATTCATCGGCAGTCATATGTATATTTTGAGCTTTATCACCTATAGTATCGCCATCTAAACTAAGGTTGGCAGTATATCCTCTTTTTAAAAGATCATTAGTGGCATCCACTAAAGTTTCGTAATTTCTCATGGTGATGTTTTGTTTAAGTAAAAGCAGTTATAGCTGTTTGTGCAGATATAACCGTTAAACAACTCATGTTGTTTGAACTTTTAGCGGAATAAGTTTCGCAGCTACCCAAATAAAAACTCCCGTTACTAAAGGCAACGGGAGTTTAAAAGTATGTTTTAAAGCCTCACTTTGGTGAGGTTTTGAATGAGCTTATTGAGCCTTAGCCAGCCACAAGGAAGCATTAAGGTGCAATGCCGGATGCGAGGTAAAACCTGATGGCGAATCGCCCGACCAGCCATTGAAAAGGTTATCAGCAGTATCGCCGGTGCCATCATCAGCAGGTGAGCTATCACCTATCCATACCACACGGCCAGTTCCGTAGGTGGCTAATAGTGCCATTGCATTACTATTGCCACCATTGGTAGCTGAGTTACGCCAAAACAAACCCTGTACGCTTGAGTTATTTGTAGGGAGCAGGGTTGCTGTTGAGCCGTTATAAAAAGCCAGTTTTGAAGCTGTACCAGCCGCGCCGTTCAATACTTTTTGCGCATTAGCATTGGTACCGGTATACACATTGGTTGATGGACCTTCGCTTATATCAACATAATTGATGTTAAAACCAAAAGGGTTGTTGTTGTTGATGCCGTTGTTGGTCATCAGATCATTCCAAACCCGTGGCGAATCAAAGCCATCACCATCCCTGTCTGACGGATTATAGCCATTGGCATCAGTCCCCGCAGTTGTGGCTGCAGTATGGTCGGCAATCATCATTAGTCCGCCGCCATTTGAAACAAAGTTCATCAGTGCTGTTTTTTCGGCAGCAGTGAATAAACGGTTAGGTTCAACCACTACAAACACATCATAATTACTTAAATCCTGCGGATTTGACGCGTTTCCATAAGTAAGGCTTGTACCAACCGGAAGCGTTTCAACCAACTCGCCAAGCTTAACCAGTGAAACCGCCCAAGATGATATACCACCTTTCCAGTAGGTTTCTGCAGTACTTGAAGTGATGCCGGTGTATGATGGTGTTGGTATGCGCTGAGCTTTTGTTTCGGTAGTTGAGCCGCCGGTATAAATTGGTACGCTTTCGGTGCCATCGGCATCTATCTGCCAATCGGCACTGCCGGCATTTTCAAGGTGACTTGCATCAAACAGGAATTTTTTTCCTGTAATTACAGTTCCCCCACCTGTGCCGCCATTATCATTTATGGTGATATCATCAATATTGATGCGGTTGGTTCCGCCGCTAAGCTTACGGATCTCTAAGCGGGCTGTACCGGTTACGCTGATGGTAAAAGTTTGGGTAGCCAGGGTTGAACCTGTAGTTATGTTAACGCCGGATTGTGCCCAGCTGCTACCACCATTTACAGAGTAAAACAAACCCCACTGGCTTGGTGTATCGCCGCCGAAGGTGGCATGCTTTATAGTTACGGTGCTTATTCCGGTGGTTACATCAAATAACATGGTGATCTTGCCTGTATTGCGTATACGTGCGCTCCATGAGCCGGCTTTTTGATCTGTACTTAAATTACCGATCAAGGCATCATACATATTCCATGAATTACCTGACAAGGTAACATTATCGCCGCTGCTTGAGCCTGTAGGCGAAACATCATAAGCCGTTTTAGGACTGGTTGAACCTACCTCGAACCCCTGGGTAAGGGATACGGCAAGCGTTTTAATGGTTTTGGCAGCTTCGGTTTTTACATCATTGGTGTTTTGAGCTGGCGGGGTACCATTTTTTTGGCAGCCAATTATCAGCATACCGGCCATAGCGGTAGCTACAAACAATAGCCTTGGATTAGTAAATTTAAGCATAGTGATTTGGTGAGTTTATATATAAGTTGATATTTATTAATTATACGGTAAACTTCCATAAAAGTTTATACCTCCATATTGCCCATATATTAACTTATTATTAAATATTGTTTAGTGGGTTAATCGGGTGGATTAAGTTCTCTAAACCATGATTCATCTGATTAAGGGATTACCAGGATAAAATTTCCTGGCTCATAGTCGCGGTCAAAGTCCCGTTAATCCTAAAATCCTATTAATCATGGTTCAGACAAACCAATTCAGTATATTTACATGTGGCAAACAGCGAAATACTTATTTATTTAAAAACCCAGGCTAAAAGGTGGTTATTAACGTCCACCTTATTAATAAGTTTTTTTGCCATTTCGGGATATGTAAGCAATAATCTGCCTAATAACAATAGAGCCCCCGATACCGAGGTTTTAGCCGATAAATCTTTCACTTTAAAAAGTGGCATTAGTTATAAAAGAGCGGCATTGTTCTTTTATAAAAATGCCCCCTCCTGTTTTATCAGGGGAAATTTTGACCTGAGAGTTTCGCTTTATAATGAGCTTGAGATTGGCCGGTATCAACATTTAAAACAACTTTTCTTATTTACTAAACGCACGGTTAACTACCCAATCAATCATCTGTACTATACTGCTGATCAGGGTCGGGATATCACTTCTTTGCAAATAGGCTGATCTGCCTGTTTGTCAATCAATTTCACAATATTTTATTGAACAGTTTAACCCGCTTTAAAGCAGTTTAAACGCTTATTGCTATCTGCATGAACAAGCTTAAAAAAATGCTGCGGCTTTTTTGCCTGGCATTGTTTTTACTATTGGCGGTAACCGGTATTGCCATAACCGGTGCCGCCCCAACCCTGGCAAAAAACCGGGAAAGAATTATAGACAATGAAACATTAATAGAAATGGTTGATGAGAAAAAAGAAGATGATGAAGAGGAAAAAATGTGAGTTGGTTTTTCCTTAGAGCTAATTGCCATCGACCGTTATTGCAAGGTATGAAGCAAATAACAAATTTGTCATTCTGAGCATAGCGAAGAATCTAATCGCCGAATAGATCCTTCGTTCCTCAGGATGACAAAGTGGTGAAGAGATTGCTTCGTTCCTCGCAATGACGTGTTTTTAATATATTTATTCAAATCTTTAAACAAGAAGAGCCGCCCATACCGGGCGGCTCTTCTTTATATGATGGAGTTATTATTTTATTATTTAACCGGTTCTTCCGAAGTCTTGGCTGTATTTAAAAACACAAAGTTGTTATCAAACATATCCACCTTTATAACGCTGTCCTTATCAATGGTGCCTGCCAGGATCTGTTTCGATAATTCGTTCAGGATCTTTTTCTGGATAACACGTTTTAGCGGACGGGCGCCGAATTGCGGATCATAACCAAGCTGGGCCAGCCAGTCAATGGCTTCATCAGAAGCTTCTATGGTAACGCCCATTTCGGCAAGGGTTTGTTTTACCTGGTTAAATTGCAGTTTCACAATACTGTGTATCTCGTCGCGGCTTAGCGGGGTAAACATGATGATCTCATCAATACGGTTCAAAAATTCCGGACGGATGGTAGCCCTTAACAAGGTGAACAATTCGTTCTTGGTTTTGGCTATCAGCTCATCGCGGTTGTCGTCTTCCAGTGTCTGGAAGTTTTCCTGTATAATGTTTGAACCAATGTTGGAGGTCATGATGATGATGGTGTTCTTAAAGTTCACCACGCGGCCCTTGTTATCGGTTAAGCGGCCATCGTCCAATACCTGCAGCAATATGTTAAACACATCTGGGTGGGCCTTTTCAATTTCATCAAGCAGCACCACGCTATAAGGTTTACGGCGTACGGCCTCGGTCAATTGTCCACCTTCATCATAACCCACATAACCCKGAGGCGCGCCAATGAGCCTTGAAACAGCGTGACGCTCCTGGTATTCGCTCATATCAATACGTACCAGCGCGGCTTCGTCATTAAACAAATACTCCGCCAGGGCTTTTGCCAGCTCGGTTTTACCCACACCGGTTGTACCCAAAAATATGAACGACCCGATTGGTCGGCGTTTGTCCTGCAAACCTGCACGACTGCGGCGTATGGCGTCGCTTATGGCTTCAATAGCTTCTTCCTGCCCGGCTACACGTTTGTGCAGTTCCTCTTCCAGGTGCAGCAGCTTTTCGCGTTCGCTTTGTATCATTTTTGAAACCGGTATACCTGTCCAGCGGGATACTACGCCTGCAATATCATCGGCAGTAACTTCCTCTTTCAGCATACGGCTGTCACTCTGGTTCTCCAACAAGGCGGCTTTCAGTTTTTCAACTTCAGCTTGTGCTTCTACAATGGTTCCGTAGCGTAACTCTGCCACTTTGCCATAATCGCCGGCACGTTCGGCCTGTTCAGCTTCCAGCTTATAGTTTTCAATCAGCTCCACCTTTTGATTTATTCCGTCAACCAGATCCTTTTCACCCTTCCATTTGGCACGTAGTGAATCGCGCTGGGCCGACAGGTTAGCTATTTCTTCGCTCAACTCTGCAACCTTACGGTCGTCTTTTTCTCGTTTTATAGCCTCGCGTTCAATTTCCAGCTGCATAATACGGCGTTCCAGTTCATCAACCACTTCTGGTACCGAGTCCATTTCCAAACGCAGTTTTGAAGCAGCCTCGTCCATGAGATCAATGGCCTTATCAGGTAAAAACCTGTCAGATATATAACGTTGCGACATTTCAACTGCGGCAATAATGGCCTCATCTTTTATCCGCACCTTGTGGTGGGTTTCATAACGCTCCTTTAAACCACGTAAAATAGATATGGCATCAGCGGTATCTGGCTCTTCAACCATTACTTTCTGAAAACGGCGTTCAAGCGCTTTATCTTTTTCAAGATATTTCTGGTATTCATTAAGGGTGGTTGCACCAATTGACCTTAGCTCGCCACGGGCCAGGGCCGGTTTTAATATATTGGCAGCATCCATGGCCCCTTCGCCACCACCGGCACCCACAAGTGTATGAATCTCATCAATAAACAGGATGATCTCGCCATCACTTTGGGTTACTTCTTTTATCACGGCTTTAAGGCGTTCTTCAAACTCCCCTTTGTATTTGGCACCGGCAATAAGGGCTCCCATATCAAGCGAATAAACCACCTTGGTTTTTAAGCTTTCGGGTACATCACCCTTAATAATCCTGAAGGCTATACCTTCGGCAATGGCTGTTTTACCCACTCCTGGTTCACCTATCAGTATCGGGTTATTTTTGGTACGTCGAGATAAGATCTGTATCACCCGGCGAATTTCTTCATCACGGCCAATAACCGGGTCTAACTTGCCCGATTCGGCATACTCGTTAAGGTTACGGGCATATTTATTTAGGGCATTGTAGGTAGCCTCGGCATTTTGATCAGTTACCTTGCTATCTCCACGTAAACTCACAATGGCCTTTTTAAGATCTTTTTCGTTTACTCCAAAATCTTTTAACATGGAGCTTATGGTTCCCCCCGATGCCAAAATACCTAATAATATATGCTCAACCGATACAAATTCATCCTTAAATTCCTTTAAATATCCCTGCGCTTTTTGCAGTGACGAATTGCTATCTGAAGAGAGATAAATATTGCTTCCGCTTACCTTAGGATACGAGCTTATCTGCGCATCGAGCATCTCATTAAGCCTGTTAAGGTTTACGTTTAATTTTTTTAATAAATAGGATATTACATTTTCATCAACCAGCAACAAGCCTTTTAACAGGTGTGCGGGTTCAATTGCCTGCTGTTGGTTACCAGCAGCAATTTCCGAAGCCTTTTGTACGGCTTCCTGGGCTTTTATTGTAAAGTTGTTAAAGTTCATATTGGTAGGTATTAATC
>NZ_JBFUJG010000149.1:0-11078 GCF_056401495.1 Mucilaginibacter sp. P4_E8 | reverse complement strand
CTTTTTTAAATATTTTTGATTAAACCAGTTATATACAGACCTCCTGTTCATATGAGTTATGCGCGCGAGCTCGCTAATACTAAAGCCATTTTTTCTGACAATTAACTCAACTATTTGACCATAATGTTTATCCATAATCAATTTATCTATAGTTTGAACGAGTTCTTAGTGGTTTTGATAAATTATAATCTTTTGAATTATAAGTTCAATGTGTTAAACATGTAAAAGCCTTATTGCATTTTTTAAGAAAGCAATGGCTGATTTGTATGAGAAAGCTCCCGCTGATTTATTTTTACGGTAAGAGCACAATTGATATTATCAATAACCATAACAACCGATCTTCCCTGTATCTGAGCTATTTCTCCTTTATGATTTAAAAGCGGGCCATTGATAACTTTCACCATATCTCCAACATTAATATTTTCTAAAGAAATAGCTTCAATATCTGCATACTGTTTTACAATCAACTTTATTCGTTCAATTTCTGCATCCTTAATTGTAGCCGGCTTACCACCACTGGATATAAAATTCACTATTCCGGAGGTTTGCATAATTCGGGACTGCTCCCATTGGCCTGCCTGAACAAAGAGATATGAACGAAAGAGCGGCACTTCAATTATTTTATGTCTGTCAACCCATTGCTTGCTTGTTTTAACAAGGGGGCAAAAAGAATTAAAATTTTGCTCCTTTAATAATTGATCAACTTTTTTTTCCCACCTCGATCGCGTATAAAGAACCATCCAGTTTTTTTCATTTTTTTTCATGAGTAGCTTATTAAATAGACATAGTATTTATTGATTTTGTCTTCTAAATCCTTTTTGCCTCTCTTTTAAATGTTAAAAAATGTCCTCTAACATTGATTATTCTAAATTAAACCAAAAGAAGGCATGATTTCGGACTATGATAAGGTTGTGTACCAATTTGTGAAAACCTGTAAAGCCCGGGTGTTTTTTTGCACAGTTATGGCTCTTTTATGTTAAATATAATCCACAACGAATTATTGAGGGCGGTTAGATCGCAATAGGCGGCATCGTATTTTTTTTCTCACTATTACACAATTACTGGACAAGTATCCTAACAAAGGGGCTTTTTTAGCCCAGAATAATTAAACTTGTGACTAACAATAAGCGATATTTTATTTGCCATGACGCTTGCTATGTAAGTGAAAGAGCGAAGCATATTCAAGATTTAAGCTGTAACATTCGGGTCTGACAGACCTGGTTTATTCATGGGGAATGCTACGAATTACTGTTTCATTCCGAAGATCTTTCATTACTGGTTCCCTCAAATTTACGGTTGACTATATGTATTATGGCCAAAACTTTGACACTTAGAATTATATTATTGTTTTGTTTAAACACATTAGGGATCAGTAGTATTGCGCACGCTCGTTACTGGAAAGAGATGGCATACTCAAAATTTGATACCTGCGATCATGTGAGTACGTTACCCTGCAATGCAATAAAGGTTAATTTACCGTATAACTTGTCATTTAATGCGGGCGTAAGCAATAGCATAACCGATAAAAATGGGTTAGGAACGGGTTTTAAAACAGTAAATAATTATTCGGGTGTAAGGTTAGCGGCAGATGGGCAGCCATCTAATACCCAGGTGCCTGGTTATGAACGATCAAAAATAACGGTGACCGCCGGTCGCCTGCAGCTGGTGAGTAATAAAGGGATCGATTTTCTGACCAGCAATAATCAATTGAATGTTCTTGGGGTAAAGATAAGCACAGTTAAAAAGCTGCAGTTAGAGGTAAAAGTAATAAATCCCTATAATGKCACACAGTCACAACAGGCAGGCTTATGGTATGGTTTAAACGATAAAACCTATGTAAAGCTAAATATAAGCGGTAATAAGGTGGAGTTAAGGAGGGAGCTTAATGATGTGTCAAGCGGCGGAACCGGGAATGCCAACCCTGATCAGCGTATAACAGCTGTAATAAGCGGGCTTAATACCAAAACGGTAACACTGCGTTTAGTGATCGACTCGACAGCGCATACAGCAGAGGGTTTTTATTCAACAGATGGTGTAAACTACACCAGTACCGGGACCAGCTATACTTTGAAGGGAGTTAATATAGCAGGGATGGGCTTAACCGATAGCACAGCTTATGCAGGTATATATGCAAGTTACCGTAATGGATCCACAGCTATAACTTATAATTTTGATGATTTTGCAATATCCAATCTTGAACCCGCTTTAAAAACACTGGCCTTTTCACAAAGCACGTTAAAATTTACCTTAATAAAGGGGAGCCATGTTATACCACAGTCTGTTTACATCCAATCAAGTCAGGGGCATCCGGCTTTTACGCTATCAAAAACAAATGCCGATTGGTTGAACTTACCTCAAAACCCAACTGACACTATAATATTTAACTCAAATATTATAGATTCTACTACTAATGCAGGGAATTATCAGGCGATAATTACTTGTTCCGCACCCGGATATCAGCCAGCCACATTGTTAGTTAACCTTAATATTATAGATGCCATAAGGCAACAAACCGCCAAGATTAACTTTCAGGATGCGCAAACCGTACCTCCTTTGGGTTATATGAAAGATTATGGGCAACCCTTTGGCCCAAGAACGGGATTATACCAGGGAAGCGGATTGGAGTTCGGTTGGAGAAAAAGATCTGATGCGAGTCCGCTCAACTTAACTGCAAACACGCGTAACCGCAATACTCCCGAAGATGTTTTACTGGCTACTTTGATACATATGCAGGCTAATACAATTAGCGGCACATTTAACGGGGTAAAAACTGAAGGTTATTGGGAAACAAAAGTACCCAACGGGGTGTATGATGTAACCGTATCAGTTGGAGATGCTTTAGTTAACTCGGCACCTGAAAGTCATACCATTAACATTGAAGGAGTAAACTCGATAAATCATTTTATACCAAGCGGTAAACAGGGCAGTATAGGTCGTTTTAAATCGGCAACAACAAGGGTAACAGTAGCCAACGAGTATCTGACAGTTAATGCCGACGGAGGTACCAATACCAAACTCAATTTTGCCAGCATTGTTCCGGTTTCCTTAAGTCCTTATTTATATTGGGCTGTGAGTAATCAAAATTTGCTTATTAAAGCAGGAACATCGGCAACCAACTCGTTTTCGGTGTCTTTAGGCAGTTCAAATAATTTGGCAGCAACATATAATGTTACAGTAACTTATGCAAGTGGAGCTACTGGATGGTTAAGTTTTAACGCCACACAAACAGGGGTACAGCCCAACGTAGGGTTTAATTATACAACAGCTAAAAATTTACCCCTGGGCCTTTATAAAGCTACGGTAAAAGCAACATCGGGCCAATTTACAAGTGCAGTATTTCCAATACAAATAAGTGTTGTTGATAGTTTAAAACCATATGTTATTTCGTCAACCCCACAAAACGGAGCTGTAGATGTTGACCTTGGCACAGTCAGTATAGCAGCTAATAATTTGCACGTACCTGTTGTAGCCGGCTTCCAGGGAGGTGTTGATAACAGTACTATTACAAACACAACAGTAAAATTATACAAACAGGAAGATGCTGTCTTAACGCTTGTACCCGGTATAGTGCAAGGAACCGGCGGCGGAGATGCCATAAGTTTTTCCCCCTCATCAAGCTTGCTGCCTAATACTATTTACAAATTTGTTATTACATCAGGTGTAAAGTCATATGCTGGTGCTGCTTTTGCACCTTATGAAGCTACTTTTACTACTAAAGCAGCACAAATTGATTCATCTGCTCTTCTTAATGCTCAATTCACCAAAGTTCCTGTTCCCGGTACACAAAACAAAAAATATTGTTCTTTAAAAATCGGACCCGACGATAAGTTTTATGCTTTGAGGCTTGACGGAACAATTGAAAGGTACAATATTAACCATGCTAATGGTACGCTTACCATAGATAAAACGATAAGAACCCTTATTAACAAATATGGGACACGTTCTGCTATAGGTTTAACTGTTGATCCACGATCAACAACATCAAATGTAATTTTGTTGGTATCACACTCCTCGTCGGGACTTACCACGGCACCGGCATTTGATGGTAATATTTCACTTTTACAAGGCGACAGTTTGCAGGACGAGCAATTAATAATAACCAAACTTCCGCGTTCTACCCGTGATCATATGGTTAACGGATTGGCTTTTGGCCCCGATGGTGCGCTTTATATTTGCCAGGGGAGTAATAGCTCAGCTGGCTCGTTCGATAACGATTGGCAAAGGGCCGAAAGTTTGCTTTCAGGTACCGTTTTACGCCTGGACCCCAATAAGCTCAATGGATTAACTTTACCGCTGAATGTTCAAACCAGCTCTAATCAAAGTATCATAAATAATGCACCGGCAGTTGCAGCAACAATGAGCGATGGTACCTATAATCCTTATGGCAGCAATTCACCATTAACTATTTATGCTTCGGGTGTTCGTAATGCTTATGATCTGGTTTGGCATTCCAACGGTCAGCTGTATCTTCCAACCAACGGATCTGGCGGCGGGGGTAATTCTCCTGCTTCAGTAAATGGTACACGCCGGCCTGATGGTGCATTTTATAATGGCCCGCTTATACCTGCTACAATAGGTGTACAAGTTCAAAATGATTGGCTGTTTAGGGTTAACCCGGCTAAACCGGTAGGTTATTATGGCCACCCTAATCCGTTAAGGGGGGAATATGTGATAAACAGGGGATTTGCTGATAACCCGCTGTATTCGCCCTCAGTGGTGGCAGATGCGCGTTACCGCCCTGCATACAGTTTTGGATTAAATAACTCGCCAAACGGCTCATTAGAATATAAAAGCGCCACTTTTAACAACGCGTTAAAGGGAAAATTATTGGTTTGCAGATTTAGCGGCGGGGGGGATATTGTTGTCATGGAACCCGGTTCATTAGTGCAAACAACTTATCCAGGCAATGATGATCATATTTATGATATTGTAAAAGTTACTACAGGTTCTGGAAACAGCGGCCTGGTTGGAATGTCGGGATTTGCTAATCCGCTGGATATTGTGGAAGATGTTACTAACGGCAATTTATATGTAATTGAGTATAACTGGAACGATAACCCAAATCTTGTGGCGCAAATTACACTTTTAAAGGTTGCAGCGTCTTCACCTGCCCCAGCAATGCTTGCGGTTACGGCAGTACCGAAAACCCAGGCCAATGAATACCAGGACAAGGAGTATGAAGTAACATTAAGCAACAAAGGCGATGGAGTATTGAAGGTAAAAGATATTGGTATTTATGGCCCTGATGCTTCAAAATTTAAAATAGCCGATATACCATTGCCTGATAAAAAAGCTCCGTTAGTATTGAAAAAAAACAGTTCATTATCTTTTAAAATACTTTTACGATCATCAACTAATAAAGCTTTACAGGCCAGGCTTAAGGTTACAAGCGTGGAGGACACTATCAAAGAAGTAGCCATCAATAACACCCCCCGGATAGACTCCATAGTAAAAGGTGCAGGCGAAAAAAAAGAAGTAAAAGATCAGAAAAATGACGGCCGTGTTTTACAAGCTTATCCTAACCCCAATGGTGGAGGACCGCTTTATATAAAACTGAGAAATTTTAAAGTACATGAAACGGTTACTATTTCCCTATATACTATGGATGGTAAAAAACTTAAAACTATTGAACAGGTAACAAATTCACAGGGGCAAATGGATACCCGATTTGACATTAAGCCGGATAAAAATAAATACTATATCGTTAGGGCGGTTTATTTAACTGGAGTTAAGTATGCAAAGATTATTGTAAATAGTTTTAATTAAAACTGATGCCGGGACACGATATTATTAACTTCTTAGATGTACAAAATGGGTAATACTTTCTTAAAAAACATTAACAGAAGAATTTATTTATACACTATTTTATTTTGCGCTCTGGTATTCTTTGTTTGGGCTAATTATAAAACAATCATTAAAGCATCTACTCATAGGCATAAAGAAATTTCAGAAGCGTTACTTGGTTTGGCCGAAGTTCCGGTGATAGAATCCGTTAAGATAAATTTTCAAGATGATAAAACAAGTCCGCCGCCTGGATGGCTAAAAGATACCGGCGGGTCATTTGGATACCGGCCAGGTATTTATGAAGGTGCACAGCTTCAGTATGGATGGAAAAAACGGGAGGATGGTAAGCCGGTTGATCTCAGGGGGAACGCGAGGGCACGCACAGAACCTGAAGACGTTTTGCTTTCAACTTTTGTGCATATGCAAGCCAATCAAATCAATTCTTTTTTGTACGGAAAATTTAACGGAGAAAAAACTGAGGGGTACTGGGAAATAAAATTACTTAACGGTGTATACAAAGTTACTGTTGCCGCAGGTGATGGAGAGGTGGGTAAGGCTTATGAGAATAATTGTATCAATGTTGAAGGGGTTAAAGCGATATCAAACTTTTTGCCGTTAGGGCGAATCAGAAGCCCCGGCAGGTTCAAAACAGCCACAGTAACTGTAACGGTAAGCGATGGTTTCTTAACGCTTGATGCTGACGGTGGTACTAACACAAAAATTTGTTATGTTGAAATTGAGCCTGTTACCATAACACCTTATGTATACCTATCAGCAAGTACCCAAAATTTACTGATTGAAAATACCAGTAATGATACAAAAACATGCACCTTAAGGCTTAATAATTCATTGAAAAGCGATATAGCCTATGTTGTAAAAGCGTCATATGCAGGTGCGTACAAAAACTGGATAAGGTTTTTGCCAGGAAAATCGGCCAAAGATACATTACTGAATTTAGACTATTCGTTTGCAAAAAAATTGCCGGTAGGCAATTATATAGCAACCATCCGGGTGTTTGCTGATGGATTTACCAGCGCAGTGATAAATCTTGAATTAAGGGTGGTTGATCATAGGTCGCCATATGTAATATCATCAAACCCGGTTAACGGTGCCCGGATCATTAATAATTTGACAATAGCAGCCAATAACCTGTTTGTACCTGCTGTAAAGGGCTTTAAAGGCGGGGTTGATAATGGTACAATAAACAGTAAAACGGTTAAATTATTAAAGATCAGTAATGGCGAGATCTCATATGTGCAAGGGAGTGTTCAGGGGACCGGCGGAGGGGATGCGATAAGCTTTTCGCCATTAAGGTCACTTGAGGCTAATACCATATATAAATTTATAATAACCGATGGTGTAAAAACATACAGCGGCGCTTCATTTTTACCATTTGAAACAACTTTTTCTACAGGAGTAGCACAGGCAGATTCAAGCAATACCCTAAAGGCGGCGTTTACGAAAATATCAATTCCGGGAACACAAAATAAAAAATACACTTCTTTAACTTTTGGCCCCGATGGCAAGTTTTACGCGTTAAAAATAGATGGCAGTATAGAAAGATTTGATGTTGACCACAGCCGCGGAATGCTGGAGAATATGCAGGTTATTAATACACTCGTAAAAAAACACGGGGAAACAACCGCAATAGGTTTAACTTTTGATATCAAATCAACCGCGCATAACCTCATCGCATGGGTTTCATTTTCATCATCAGGTTTGGTTTCCGCACCAATATTTGATGGTAATATATCCAGATTAAGTGGTGATAACCTGCAGAACGAACAACTGATTATTACCAAATTGCCCAGGTCAACAAGAGATCATATGGTTAATGGTATGGCATTTGGACCCGACAGTGCTTTGTATATATCTGTTGGAAGTAATAGCTCCGCCGGGAAGTATGACAAGGGATGGCAACGGGATGAAACATTATTAGCTGGCGCCATACTACGGCTTGATAATAAAAAACTGGATAAAATAAAGCTCCCCCTTAATGTACAAACCAGTGCCGATCAAAATTTAATTAACCATGCTTCGGCCACTTCGTTAAAATTACCCGATGGTACGTATAATCCATACAGCATAAATTCCCCGCTTACCATCTACGCGTCCGGCATTCGTAATGCCTATGACATGGTGTGGCATAGCAACGGGCAGCTGTATGTTCCTGCAAATGGATCAGGAGGTGGGGGCAATTCACCCGCATCTGTTAAAGGCACGCGAAGGCCAAACAGAACCTATTATAACGGCCCTGACATCATTTCAACAATGAATGTACCGGTTCAGCATGATTGGTTGTTTAGAATAAACCCTAACAAACCGGTAGGCTTTTTTGGGCACCCCAATCCACTTAGAGGCGAATATGTTATCAACAGAGGGTATAGCGATAACCCTGTTTATCCGGTTAATACCAAGCCCGATGTAAATTACCGCGGCGCCGCTTTTGATTTTGGTTTTAATAAATCGCCAAATGGTGTTATTGAGTATAAAAGCAATGCCTTTCATGGTGCTTTAAAAGGAAAACTATTGGTTTGCCGGTTTAGCGGGGGGGGAGACATCATGGTTTTGGAGCCCGGATCTGGTGTTAAAGACCATGGCAACATCCATATTCAGGATGAACATTTATATGATATTGTACACACGGCTACCGGTGCCAGTAATTATGGATTGGAGGGAATGGCCGGGTTTGCTAACCCACTTGATATTACAGAAGATGTTACGAACGGAAATTTATACATCAGTGAATTTAACTGGAATGAAAATCCAAACCTGATATCTCAAATTACCCTTTTAAGAGTAAATAAAAAATCTGAGGATCACACTACCGCAAAGGTTTCAATTTCAAAACATTATTAAACAAGTGATATGAATCTATATCTATAAAACGCGATGCTGTAATCAATCAGTAAGTTTCTCCTTAGTTCCTTTTCTGTCAGAAATTAACCTGCTTTTAACGGTTTATAGAAAAATTACCGTCCCCCTCAACAATTTTAAAAAGACTGTTATGAAAAACATCAATTACCCAGGATTGGGTTTAGTAAAGCTGTGCAAAACAAATTTGATATTGGCACTTTTAAGTGTGTGTTGTAATTCCGTTTATGCGCAGGATGGCTGCAGCCCATTAAGTACCCTTCCCTGCACATCATTGCAGGTAACTTTGCCCTATAATTTATCGTTCAATACCGCCGTAAGCAACACCATAACAGATAAGAACGGACAGGGAACAGGTTTTACCACAGTAAATAATTATTCAGGTACAAGATTAGCTGTTGATGGCCAGCCGTCTAACAGTCTTGTGCCTGGTTATGAACCATCTAAAATTACGTTGACCGGTGGCCGGCTTCAGCTGGTGAGCAACAAAGGGATAGATTTTTTGACCAATAATAACCAGTTGAACATACTTGGTGTAAAGGTAGCCACGGATAAAAAGCTGCAGATAGATGTCAAGGTGATTAATCCCGCTAATGGTACGCTGTCGCAGCAGGCTGGTATATGGTATGGATTAAATGATAAAACATATGTTAAGTTAAATATAAGCGGAAATAAGGTAGAGTTGAGGAAGGAACTGAACGATGTATCCAGCGCTGTAGCCGGAACCGCCAATCCCGATCAGCGTATAACCGCGGTAATCAGCGGGCTTAATACCCAAACGGTGAGCCTGCGCCTGGTAATTGATCCTGCAACTAACACAGCCGAAGGTTTTTATTCAATTGATGGTGTAAATTATACCAGTACAGGTGTTGGTTATACGTCAACAAGACTTAGCATAGCGGGCATGGGCCTAACCGGTAGTACAGCCTACACTGGCATATCGGCTACATACCGTAATGCCTCAACTGCTGTTACTTATAATTTTGACGATTTTTCGATTACAGCTACTGATATTCCTGTATCTCAAAGTGTAAATATAGATTTTTTACCCAGCGGCTCTCCCGTACCAACCGGTTACACCGGAGATATAGGTTTACCATTTGATGCAACCCGGGAATATGGCTGGATAGATCCTGTTTCTAAACAACCGGTAGATCTTCAGGCCAATATGCGTATCCGCGCCGGTACTGGCGATGCAAAACTACGCTCGCTGGTACAAATGCAAGCTACAGCTAACAACCAAAAGCCAGGGACCTGGGAATATGCAGTGGCAAATGGGCCATACAGAGTAACAGTAAGCACTGGCGATGATGGCTATTATGATAGTAATCATCAAATAAATGTGGAGGGACTGCCAACTATAAGCGATTTTATACCTTCTTCACAACAAAAATACAGATCGGCAATATCAACAGTGCAGGTAACCGATGGGAAATTAACCATTAGTGCTACCGGTGGGATTAATACCAAGATGAACTACTTAACCTTTAGTCCGGCTGTTACGGTTACGGATGTTACCATTCCAACTGCAAGTGCCAGGTTATCGGGCTCACTTAAATCGGCTGGAGTTTATAACGATCAGGTGCAGATATTCATTACCGCGAACGATCTTGGTGGTTCTGGTCTTGCCTCGCTTCAATACGCTATAAATAATGGTGCATATATTAATTATACAGCACCATTTATTATTAATACTCCGGGTAATTACAGCCTGAAAGTAAAGGCAGTTGATGCAAATAATAACCAAATAATAACCAGTGATTATATTTTTAGTATAGCTACACAAACAGCAAGCGGAGCGTATATGGTTTTAAAAAATCCGGATGCCTTTCCTTCAGATGACCGCCTGGTTTTCTCATTGATTCAAACCCCATGGCGAAGAACGAGCCCTGACACAACCCCATATAATGCTAATCATGATAAAATAAAGCTTAGGATAAATAATAAAGGGACGGGAAAGTTGAACTTAAGCAAGTTAACTTTATCTAATCCCACAGCATGGAAAATAGTGTCTGTAAACACAGATACCACAGGGGCAGTGCCTATAGGGATAAACCCGGGAGCATTTGTAGATGTAACTATTCAGTTTAGGGCTAAAAATGCCGCCTCAAGAATCAAAGTATTTACCGATACCCTAACAATTGCCAGTAACGACAGTATATCTCCCGTAAAAAAAGTTGTACTTAGTGGAATTTGGCAAATTGCCGGCGAAGGCACTAATGAACCTTATGCAAGTCAGATAATACCTGCATTTGGTTTTAAGACAGCTACGGGTTATGGGCATGATGATGGTAATATTGATGGTACAACCCGTGTACCCAATTCAAGTGAAGTAGATGCAGCCTTTTTTGTTAGGGCCGATCCAAGTAAGCCAGTAACCGTTCGTCAAATGGCTGCCTATCATGGGTGCTGTTCGGCAG
>NZ_JBFUJG010000148.1:0-11125 GCF_056401495.1 Mucilaginibacter sp. P4_E8 | reverse complement strand
TTGTAATACTGAGTTGCTGTTCCAGGTACAGTTTTAGTTGATTGGGTGCTATCTCCATGCGCTGCCTGGGCATTTGACTGTCCCAGAGTGATAACAACATCATGAACTGTTGTATCAACTTTACTATCAAGTATAGCAGTGTGTGCCGATAGCTCTTGCAACCTTACAACATCAGTTGGAGCAACAGGAGCGCCCGTAGCAGTAATAACTCCGTTAACTTTCAATGATGTGGTTCCAGATGGTGTATTCCAATTCTCATATACTAATTGACCATTAGCATTCATTCTCAACTGATATCCGTTATCACTTCCAATAGCATCATATGCTCTTAAAGCTGTATAGGTGCTATTGGAACTTAAGGAGAATCCCGGCTTGCCAGGGCTTGCTAAAAGTAATTCAGGAGTAATAACATCTGATGTAGCGGTTACATTACTTGCGGTTATATTCCCATTTATAATTTGGTTGCCATTAAAATTATTATTTCCGGTTAAATGAGCATAGGTGTTTGATATCGTTGCGCTATCTGGCACATCCCCTGCTTTCAAATAAAACTTATTTGTGTTATAATCTTTTATTGTACCGTTTGCAAATACTGTAATATCGCCACTTATTTCATCTGTTAACCATAATTGATGACCTATCCCCGGCTGAAAAAGAGAATGGCTATTCACATTCACGTTATCAAAGAATCGAAGTTTAGTTGGCTCAAATATATTTATCCCTTGTGTAAAGACAACAGGATTTGGGCCACTAAATGTAGCGTCGCCAGAATAAAATTGATTACCAGTAAAAACGTTACCTCCATTTAAATGAGCGTATGTATTTGCTACTGTTGTGCTGTCTGGCCTGTTTCCTATAAGATGTTTGACTCCTCCAACATCTGTTATAGATCTATCATCCATTAACTGATTTGCTGTGTAATCAGCATCGTAAGACGCTCCTTTATTATGAAAACTATCTTTAAATACTATATTATTTATCGTATCTAATCTAATAGAATACACTCCGGCATTTCTTCCATAAACAAGCTCATAGCCGTTACCAGATAATCTTTCTTGAACATCGCCAATATCACCACTTATATCCCTATTTTGAGTTTCTGACAATATCTGACCAGTCCCCATAGTATAGGCTACAAAAGATGATCCCGGATCTGGATATGTAGGTGTTCCACCACTAAACCCAAAAGTAAAATCTCTTATATCTAAAAAAGTATTATCAATAAAATAACCCCCTAATGCAAAGGATGTATTCGAGCTGCCTGGGTATGCTGTATATTTTCTTAATCCATTAAGAGCTATTGTATTATTATCAAAATACCCATGGGTTACATACCCATTATCATTAACACTATCTGATTTAAGTTTAAAAAGATTCCGTAAATAACCTACATAACCTAAAGTATCATAACCAATAGGTGATTTTCCTGGATAAAAGTTTAAAATATATCCTGTTCCTGCTTTCCATTGGGGGGTAACCGTTTGAGCCTGCGATCTTATTCCCCATAAGGAGGAAATGGTCAGTAATAATAAAAGTAAATATTTCTTTAATTTCATGTTGTTAGTCTTTAATTATTATAATTATGTCGCTGGCAAGATTTCCGCTTCCATCATCATTGGCATTTATTACTATACTAATCGGTGGGTATACAGTTCCTGTATCAATTTCGGCTTGACTTGTTATTATTTTACCTGTTGCCAGTTTAACCATGATGTCAGGATAACTTCCATGTTGTGAAAATTCAGAGTAGTCTATGGTGATAGGCAATAGTTCGCCAGATTCGTATGTGATTAGTGATGGTGCTTGCACTCCGTCAGGTATGAGCGATGTAGCAGGCCCCCATATGCCGTCAGTCTTTGGGCCGAAAATATCATAGGTGATGGTATTGATATAAAAGTCTCCATTAACTCCATCGGTGAGGTTCGATGGAGTATGATTTCCATTTAATACCGTATTTCCATTTGTGCCGCTCGTTCCATTTGCTCCAGGTGTGCCAGCCGAACCTGGCGGCCCCGTTTGCATTGAAAATACCTGATTCCAGACATCTGCTGATTTCTTATAGAAAATACCGCTAACGGTGTTTACATAGGTATCATTGTTTTTACCTATAGCTGAGCCTGGATTGTTGTTTCCATATAAAACAGTTCCGTCTGGAGTATTGCCCGAAGGCAAAGTGTAAACCACTGCCCAAATACCGGTTATCTTTTGAGCAAAAGAGCCACTGTTCGTATTCACAAACACATCACCATTTTTACCAACGCTATTAGAAGGTATTGAGGTCCCAAATGTGATAGTGGCTCCAACAGATAATTCTGAGCTAATAAATTGAAGCAACGTATTAAAAGCGAACTGATAGTCTACACCATTCTTTACTAAAACCGAAGTGTCATTAGAACTAATTGCTGATGCTACAGGTAATTCACTTATTTTTTTATCGGTTGCCATCAGTTTAAAAATTCGGTTATTGGTAAATTATAATTGTTATAACTGCCGGGATAATTGAAATCTGTTTTGTCAATGCCCCTTATTCGGGGCCCCGGCTGTCTACTGCTTTTATTTTTATCATTATAATGCCAAAGCGGAAAGTCTTCTTTATTATCCCATAAAAATTTCTCCACCTCATTAGCGTGAGCATTTGCTGTACTACGTTGTTGCTGAACCAATTTTACTATTGCAGGTGCCGAAAGCGGATCGCCGTTATCATGATGTTTAATTACAGGCCCGGTGGCTGTGTAGTGCACGGCATCGTTCTCAATAAACCGGGCAAAAGTGAAGTATACAAGTGTAGGTGCCAAGCCTTCATACAAAACAATGTGACCATACTGGTCCAGATATTCGCTGCCATTAAGCAGGTCTTTATAATGCTGAGGGGTATCGTCTTTTAGCGTTCCATCTTCATTAAAGCAGGTTAAAAAGTCATAATATAAAGCATGACCTAAAAATGGTTTCAGGTCGAGATCCTGTGCTTTTTTGATAAATATTTTCAGGCGTTCAGGTTTTATGTTTACAGTAATATCCTCGTATTGCTGAAAAGTGGTTTGATTGATAAGATAGATCATAGCATGGCCTCCCAACCCCCTGAAGGGGGTATGTTAAAGTGTTTTTTCATAATTAATATTTGTTAAAGTGTAATTACTCCCCCTTTCAGAAGGTTAGGGGCACATTGCTTCGGCTTCGGCTTGTTTAAAACCATACGCGTGTACCAGCGCGGCTATTTTACTTTTTGCAGGAATGGTTGATAATAGTAACTGATTTATACTATTGCCGGCTTTAATTCCCGCGTTATCATCGACAGTTATGGCTGGTACCGGTATAATATTCCAATTGCCATTCGGATTAACATCTATATAAAAATGACTGAATAGTTCGGCAAAAGTTTCTGATAGTTCAAGCCTGTCAGGAGCTGTGTTGTCATTAAACTCAATGATGGCTTCCTTTTTTTCGCTGCCATTACTTAATCCTGATGATTTTTCAGAATTGATGAGCTCCTTTGGTATCGAAAAACCTTTGATGATACGTGCCTCAACTGATCTTTCGGTGGTTTCAAACAGCTTGTCATTATTCTGAATAGGGTAGGCCTTAAATTCAGGCTTTGAATTTTCATCTTCATACTCAATAACAATTATTTTTTGAGCACTTTTTGCTCCCTGGAAAGCACCAAGATCTTTTTCTAATTGCGATGGAATATTTACCCCGGCGTATTCATCGGTATCTGGTCTGCTGTTATCTGCTTCTTCTCTACGGGCTTGTATAAACAACATGGTTGATGGCAAGAAGCCTGTTGTAACTTCCCGGTTATTGAAAATTTTAATGCCTGCTTCGGTCTCAAAATCTTCCCAAACGGAATCTGCCTCTATCAGTGGGTAATCGTCCACCTCAGGGTTAAAGTAAAATAGCTGTCCTTTATAATGCTCCCATCCACCAGCATCAGTAACTTGTTGTTCGATTACAGCGGGATCAGGATTATATTTATCCAGGAAGGTGATCTTACTGCGCATAATGTTTTTCCAGGTTTTACGGCCCCAGTCTGAGTAAAGCGCATATTTGTCTGCTGTATCAGCGCAATCTGTATCGCCCATGCGTATGTCTTCAAACTTTATATAGTTTACCGAGGCTATTTTAAAATTGGCATTGTAATTTACATGGATGCCAAAACCGGTAAACAAAGCTTTATCATTCGCTAAAGCTTTTAACAATTTAGCCAACGTAAGGCCTTTGGAGTTAATAATCTGTTTGMCGAGATCTTTTTCCTCAAAGCCATTGCCAGCTATAAATTTGGCTCTTTTGTTCCAGCAATCTTTTGCTGTAGGCGAAGCAGCTACCAGTTCCAGCATGCGTTGCGGGTAGGCATTATCCAGGTCATAGTTGAGTATGCCATAGGTTTGATTCGGCCTTACTAATATTCTTCGCTCAATTTGTGGCAAATAGGTCTTCATAAGTTTGTGATTATTGAGTTATTGAATTTTTCCTGAATTTTGGTTTTTGGGCGAGAAGATGTCGCCGACTTTTGATCTTTGGGGATCTGCATAAACAAATCGGCTATATGCGGATATTTTTCTATATACCACTTGGCCTCTTCATCATTCAGGTTATCATTGCTGTGCACTGCCGCAGAGCCCGGGGCGAACTGATGCTTGCCGGGCTTTAGAATGTATTTTTTTGTCATAATCTCATTAGTCATCAGGTCATTAGTTTTTATTGGTGAGTATTATAGTCATTAGCCATTCTGAAATGACTAATGACCGAATGACGCAATGATATTATGCGGCTACCAGCGCTTCAATTGCTGCTATGGTACTTGCGTATGTGGCACTGCCACTTGTTGGAGCAATAGATATAGCGCGCGGAGGGTAAGGTTCTTTAAGCTTATCAGGGTTGGTCAGCTTTAATTTGTAACCTCCATCCAATGTTTCATCGGCGGCATTGCGCTCGGCATCGGTCAGGATCAACCCGTTAACTGCTCCGAAAAGTTCAACGGCCGAATCACTCGATTTGTAGTTGTTTACCGCTATGGCACATACGCGACCGTAACCCATAGCCATTAACTGCGTTTTAATATCAACCGAAAGACCGGCAATGTTGAAGTCAATCTCCTCAGTATAACGTGGCCCTACCTGTGTTTTAGCCAGCTTAGAAGTGGTGCCGAAACTATTGTTGGTACCTTCAAATTTGTAAACTTTAGCGGTACTTATGGCGGTTAAACCTGTAACGATAAGTGGGTTTGCAATGTCGTAGGTTAAGGTGATATCGTCCTGGTTAAAGATGTAAATAACATCTTCAATACCCGAAGTAATTGGCTCATCTGTACCCAGCTTGAACCCTGCGTTTATTTTATTATAAATTGACATGTATCTTAATTGTTGAATTATTGATTGATTGAATTAATTGAATTGACTGAGCTTTGAATTATTGAAATATTGCTGAAGAGCTTCAATTCAATTAATTCGATAACTCAGTAATTTGACTTACGCGCTCAGATAAAAAAGCTCGTTGGCAAATTTGTAGTTTACCGCGGCCTTCATGCGGGCTTTCATGCGCACAACGTTATCATTAGTATAAGGCTTCATGTAAACCGTTGATAGCTCAGAAGCATCGCCAAGCAGATCGACACCCAGGAATAAGTTTGATGAGCGTGCACCCAAGATGGTATTAGCCTGCCAGTGGTTCATGAGCTGTAATGGTAAACCCAGGTAATCCATTTTTTTAGGATCAGTAAAGGCGTTAAGTACATTAACCGCCTTGTCGGCCTGGGCCTGTGCGTAGGCATAACCAACGTGTAAAGGTATTTGCAGGTTAAAATCGGGCTGACTACGATCTGCAGGATCAAGCTGGGCATAAATGCTTGTTAAAACACCCAGTACATTACTTGCATTGATGTAGCTTACCGTAGCTGCCGTTGCCGTACCGCTAAAGGTTGCTGGTTTGCGGGTATTTACCTCATTGTAGTTGCGCACCAGTTTAAAAGTGGTTGAGCTGGCTACTTTAATAAAGTACGATTGCCCCTGTACATTTGGCGCGCCTGAAGCACCATTTGTAGTATCCTTGCTGGCACCGGTTACCGCGGTGATAGTCACCACGTCGCCATCAGATAGGGTAGCTGTATCTGCAACGGTCACTACACCGCTGGCGTCAATAGCTGTGGCAGCCATAGAGGTTGCCGGTTTGCTCAAGTCAACCTTGTAAACGCCTGATGCTGCAGCGATAGTTGGTAACAGCCCAGGGAATGCGGCTGTAAATGCAGCTTCTTTGGTAGCACTTTTGCCTAACCAGTATAGCCTCTCGTTGGCTATCTGTATTTTGGTTAAATAGCGTTGCACCATAAAATCCGACAGGTCAACTATGCCTTCATAGTCCATAAAAGCCCCGGGTTTAAGGGCTTGTGCTTCCCATGATTGGGCAAGCTTGTCCCATTGTTCCTGCTTCATAAATTCATACACTACCGGGTCAAGGTAGCTTTCAGTTTGTTGAGCGGTTGTGCCCTGATCGGTAAACAAACCGGATGGGTTTTGCAGTACAACGTCGTCATCAACATCAAGTATAACCTTGCGCGATTTTACGTCGTTAATTACGGTTAGCAGACCACGTTTTACGGAATCGGCTTCCAGCAGCGTGCTTGCCATGAACCCGGCCAGCGCTTCGCCGGCATAGGTGTTGTTAGTGAATGTAAATTGAGCCATAAAAAGGTTTTGCCCCCCAGCCCCCTAAAGGGGGAGCTTTTGATTTAAATGTTTGCTTTTAGGGAAAGAGGTTATATTATTTAATGTTGTTTTTTAAGGTTCCCCCTTTAGGGGATTAGGGGGCTACCGCTCTTTTTACCGCGTTTTTAGCTATTTCGCTTTGAGGGGCGAAGAAGGGTGTGACTTCGGCTTTTGCTTTGTTGCTGCGTTTGGAGCCTTCGGGGGTGAAGTTTGATTTTATTTCGTTTTTTACTTCGATACGGGTTTTTTGCAGGCGATTGTTTGCATCTTCCAGAGCTACCCTGGCTTCGCTTAATAAGGCGTTTTGTGCATGTAGCCGGGCTTTAAGTTGTTGAACGCGGTTTTGAATTTCTGTAGGGTTTTTAGATGATTTTAGCTTGTTGTCGGGAAGGTCGTCGTCTTCATCATCGGCATTAGGATCGGTTTCGGCAGAGGTTACTTGTTGAACCTGTCCCTTTTCCACGGCAATCTTTTTACCGTCGGCAGTGGTGTAAGTATCGGTAGGGACAGGGGTGGTCATGTCCTCGTCCTGGTACACTTCGGTGCCTGTGTCCATGTCGCCTGTGTGGTGTAGGGTGCCTTTGTCAGTAATGGTTTGTTTGTTCACCACTTTTTTGAAGAAGTTCATGATCTTGTCTAAAACCGACGTGGTTTTCTCGATAAGTTCTCTGTTTTCGATGTTCATGTTGTTTTTATTGTTTAAGATTTTGTTTATGCATCGCTGGTAAACTGCTGGCGCGGTGTTGGTGTATTTTTGGATGAGGGCACTGTTGATAATGGTTGTGCTATAATCATCTACCTGGTCAATAAAACCCAGATCAAGTGCCTGGTCGGCAGTCATCCAGGTGACGGAGTTGATGAGGCTGTTTATAGTAACTCCGTCCAACCCGGATTTGTCCATGTAGATCTGCGCCAGGCGCGATTGCACTACATTTAACATCTGCACATCTTTTAAAAGCTCATCGGCATTACCGAAAGAGCCTACCATCGGCTTGTGGATCATGAGCAAGGCGTATTTACTCATCACCACCTGCTGGCCGCCCATTGCCACAACCGAAGCTGCCGAGGCGGCCAGCGCATCAATATATGTAGTTACCCTGCCGGGATATTTTTTAAGGAGATCATAAATGGCTATGGCATCAAAGGCGCTGCCGCCTACTGAGCTGATGTGTACATCCACATCATCGCCGGCTGCCGCTGCCAGTTGTTGTTGTATGTAAGCAGATGACAGGCTGCCCGAACCTATACAATCGGTTTCGGTATCGTATAAATAAATTTTGTAGCTCATTTTTTTGAGTGTTGGATTGTGTGTAATGAGTTTTGAGTTTGTYAGAATCAGAATTAACAGAACAGGTAACAATAATTCTGTGAATTGATTAATTCTGAAAATTCTGATTCAGACAGTTGTTTTGAAGTATGCCTGGCCTATTAATAATGAGCAGAGTTGCTTATGTGTTTAATATGCCGATTGGCATAATTCAAAGATCGGAATTTGTTTTTACCTTGATGGTGACAGTAGTTTGTCAGTGGCTGTTTTTTGTCTGAACCGGGATTAAGCAGATTTTTTGGATTTTAGGATTTTGATCTGCGCTGTTTTAATCCAGGTAATCTGTTAATCCCGTAAATCGTGGTTCAGATTAATTGATATTCAAATATCGGAACAATTGTTTAATACAATGGTGACAGTAGTTTGTCAGTAGTTGTATTTTGTCTGAACCGGGATTAAGCAGATTTATCGGATTTTAGGATTTTGATTTGCATTGTTTAAATCCTGAGAATCCTTTAATCCTAAAAATCACGGTTCAGACAATCTATTGTGTAAAACAATTCAAGGCCCGCCATACAGTGCGTTCGTCTTTACCAAACTTTACTTCGGCCTCCAGTACCGCCTGGTTTTTGCTGATGCCGCGGATCTGCATCTGAGCGTGTATCCAGAGATAAATTTCGCGATAAGTAAATATTTTAGTGGTGATGAAACCGGCCTTATACATGGCCGAAAATACCCCTTCATCAAAGAGTGTGTTTGCAAGTTGGATATTCATGAGTAGCCCCTCCCGTCCCCTAAAGGGGATGCTTTTAATGGTTTGGTTTGAAATTATTTATTGACCTTGATTTTACCCCCCCCTTCAGGGGCCGAGGGGCTTACAGATTCACCCTATTAACCGTTTGGGCCAGTATGTTTTGCTGGTTGTTTACGTCCTTCACATCCACATAAATAGGAGGGAAGTTGTTGATCATTTGGTAGGCCAGGGTATTGGCGAGGTCCTTTACATCATTAACCGGCTGATTGTAGTACCGGTTGGCATTGCCGCCATCGGTAAATATACCCCCGACGGCATAGCCGCTCCCGGTATTGGGTGCCGAAAAATCCCTGCCGCCATGGGCAACGTTAATGGCGCTAACCAGATTACGTGCCCAGGGATTGCGCATAGCCTCAGACACTACCACAGCTTCGCCCGAACGCAGGAAAGCATTGGTATTATCGGTGCGGCTGTAACCTGGCAGCAAGGCCCCACGCCCGTCCGACTGGTAATGTAAACCTCCTTTGGCATATTGTGGTGGCTTTTGCGCCACAATAGTGGCTACCTGTATGGCTGTGGAAGCAATAATGCCGGGAATAACAAAGGGAGCCAACATACCGGCTTGCGAAGTGACTTTGGTAATCGCCAACGCGCCATTGATAACGGCTTGTAATATAGATGCCTTTTGTTCTGCCTTGAAGGCTTTTATCTTTTCGGCATTTTCCTGTTTTTGGTATTTAGCCTCAATGGCCTGCCTTTGGGTGCTTGTTAAGTTTTTATTGCTTAGCTCGGCAGCTTTATCTTTTTCAAGTCCTTTTATTTTGGCATCGCTTTGCGATTTGATGTTGTTACCGATGATGGAAAAAGCCTTATCTGAGATCTGTTGGGCAGTTTGCAGGGCAAAATCCTTGCGTTGCTGCTCACTTTTTTGGATAGCATCGGTAATTTCCTGTTCATACTGTTTCCTGATCTCGGCGGTGTCTTTACCTGCTTCAGCGGCCTTTTGAATCTCGAAATTATATTTATCAGTAATCAGCTGTTTTTCGGCTTCGAGTTTACTGCCGGGTAGTATAACCCTGTTTACATTTTGCTGATCTTTAGCTAACAGCTCTTTTTGCTGTTGGGCCTCAACCAGGTCTTTTTGCTGTTGCTGTACTTTTGCCAGCTGCTCAGCATCCATCCGCTTAATGATCTCACCAATGCTTACGTGATATTTTTCTTCCAGTTGCTGGCTTTCCTGGTGGTATTGTTCCTGGGTTATGAGTTTGTTATCGAGCAAATTTTTTAAAGCAGCCTGCTCTGTAGTGTAGTTATTATGATCTTGTTCTAACTTTTTATTAAAGGCATTTGTAGTTTGCAGGAGTTGTTTAGTAAGGTAATCTGTGTAGGCTTCCTCATTATCAGTAAGCGATTTTGTTTGATTAATCTTTTGTGTGGTTATAATTTGATTTTGCTGGTCACTACCCTTCTTTAAACCAGTAATTACCTGCACCCCGGATTTTTGTATATAATCATTGATTGATTTTACTAAAACCTCATTCTGTCCATTTAAAAGTTTTGAATCAGCAACATGGTCAGTAATTAATTTTCTAATTACATCGCGTTCCTGGGTAAGTCTGGATATGGTGGCGGGCCCTGCTGCGTCTTTTGAATCGGTTCCCATTCCAAAAGTGCTTCCACCGTTAACTGGCATATTTTCTAATTTGTCATGTTGTTTTTGGATTGAATTTAGTTGTTTTTCGAGGCTTTCAAGTTGAGGGGTGAGCTTTTTTATCGTATCGTTATTGCCAAATTGCCTGATTTGATTTTTAACCATTATCTCTTCTGCTGCCCGGGCTCTTGAAGATGCGATAATTGCAGCGGATAGATCATTATATTGTTTTGTGGCATTACCTGTTAAGATTATGTCGTTAGATATATTTTTAAAATAACCAGGGTATTGATCCCGTATTTCATTTGCAGCCTTTTGACGCTCTTTTAATGAAAGCGTATGATTTTGAGTTGCGCTGTATAGTAGTTTTAATTGTACCAATTCTTGCTGTGCATTTTTGTCACCATTTGATCTGGATTGAATCAGCGCATCCATGATGATCTTATTATCTTTCATGGCCTTTCCTAAAGCTGATAATGTGGTTTGTCCTTTTAGCATATCAGCCACCCAGCTTATAATTACACCACTATACGTTGTAAGCAAAGTAATACCTACCGATATGATGGAGTTCCAGGAAAACATGGATGAGGCCAGTTCAGCAAGAACACTTTTGGGTTTTTGCCCCGATGCYGCAAGTTCTTTATTCTGGGCGTTGAGTTTTACCATGGCATCCACCACTTCAGGAAGTTTCTCGCCTATCGCTTTGAGCCCGGCTTGTAAGCCTTCGGCAAACTCGGGCAGTTTGCTGTTAACCC
>NZ_JBFUJG010000147.1:0-11265 GCF_056401495.1 Mucilaginibacter sp. P4_E8 | reverse complement strand
GGATAAACGGATTATGAAATCTAAAATGGATCACAACGTTAAGCAACCATAAAAATAAAGCCACCGTACTACCAATTGCTATCGCGATGGGGATAATGATGAGTGTCCAGCGGATGAGGTGCTTCAGTATCGAAAAATGTTCGGACGTAAAAATTTTATCATTCATTTTATTGAAGGCTAATTTAGGTTATTTATGACGTGATTGGGGGATGAAGAATAAATTGCTTCCTTTAAATAAGGGCACAAGAAAGTTCCCTTATAAAGCGTCAAGCCCATAAGTATCTGTGAAACAATAAAAGCAGGGAAATACCACCGGGAATTACGGCCGGATACTTTTAAAACAGATTTGTTGATTTTATTTTTCACCCACAAAAAATTAATACAGCGTAAACGCTATAAGTCAATTAATTGCAGGCGTCATCAGCTTTTTAAGGCGGTTAAATAGGAAGACACCATTTCCTTACTACGAATATAGCTTTTTTTGTGAAAATGCCATAATTATTCAGGGTAAGTTAAAAACAAACCCTATCCTAAATAGTATGAAACTTATAGTTAAACAGCCAGTTCAACCTCTTTAATTGAAAGGAATAATAAACGACCCTGGTATTCAACCCAAACATCGGCAAAACCATTACCATCGTAACCTAAAAATTTCATGAAAGAGTTACCGCTTATTATATTTAAATTCTTCCATCTTTTACCAATGTACTTAAGTAATTGACCACGCTTTAGGGTTGTGTGCTTTGCCATAAGTTTAATTTTTAAAAAGTGAAACAATAAACTAAGTTAATTAACATCCGCGATAAATTTTAACTTTTAGAAAATAAATTTTCAAGTGTATCAGGCATATTACATCGGCAGAAATGTCACTATCCCTTGCCGGAATTTACATAAAATCCGTAAAAAACTCCATATCAATAAGTTGCATAATTATATGGCATTTTTCACTACAGGAAAGAGGGCACATGGACTATTTTATTTATTTCCCATACCCTTGCATAGTTCCTTACATTTATCTTTACAGTTATCAATCACCTCAAGATAGTAATTTTCATATAAAGGTAAAATGGTTGCCAGGTCAAACTCCCTGGCACGGGCCAGCGCGTTATCTTTAAAAGTGTTAAGCCTGGTTTCGTCCTCCAATATGTAGATGGCTTTTTCGCCCATCCCATCAACATCGCCAACATCTTTCAGGAAGCCGGTTATGCCATCAACATTTAACTCGGGAAGGCCGCCGGCATTGGTACTGATCACCGGGACCTTACAGGCCATAGCCTCCAATGCTGCCAAACCAAAACTTTCTGACTGCGATGGCATCAGGAACAAGTCGGCTACAGAAAGTATTTCTTCAATAGCATCCTGCTTACCCAAAAAACGTACGTTATCAGTAACACCAAGATCGCGRCATAACTGCTCACAGGCAGAACGCTCAGGCCCATCACCAACCATCAGCAATTTTGAAGGGATCTTTTTAACCACTTTAGCAAATATCTTGATCACATCCTCGGTACGTTTTACCTTACGGAAGTTGGAGGTATGCACCAATATCTTTTCGCCCGATGGCGCTATGGCTTTTTTAAAGTGATCCTTTGCTTTAAGGCTGAAACGGGTAAGATCAATAAAATTTGGTATTACTCTAATATCGTTCTCGATCTCAAAAAACTCATAGGTATCGTGCCTTAGGTTTTCAGATACGGCGGTAACCCCATCAGACTTGTTGATGGAAAATGTAACCACCGGGTTAAAAGTTCTGTCTTTACCTACCAGGGTAATATCAGTACCATGCAGGGTGGTAACCACCGGGATATAAATACCGAATGTTAACAAGATCTGCTTGGCCATAAAGGCTGCGGATGCATGCGGAATAGCGTAATGGACATGCAGCACATCCAATTTTTCATGCCGCACCACATCAACCAGCCTGCTGGCCAGGGCCAGTTCATAAGGCGGAAAATCAAACAGTGGGTAATTGGATACCGATACCTCGTGATAAAACAGATTTTCGGAAAAAAGATCTAACCGGGCTGGCTGGTTATAGGTAACAAAATGAACCTGGTGACCACGGTCTGCCAGAGCTTTACCAAGTTCTGTAGCAACAACCCCGCTTCCCCCGAAGGTTGGGTAACATACTATTCCAATTTTCATTAATGTTGGTTAATTATGGCTGCAAGTTTAACAGCAATTTATGGCAAATGTGTTAACACTGTGTAAAATGATTTACCTTAGTTAAGTTACTCAATTTTTTAATTTAACCACATCAAAATTATCATCTATGCAAAACGTTATTCAATTAAAAATCAACAGCATACAACATATAGGCATACCGGTAACTGATATTAATACGTCACAATCTTTTTACAGCAGACTTGGCTTTAGCAATGTAATGGAGGCCCCGTTTAGGCACGGGGAAGAAAAGGGCACCTGTGTAATGATGCAGCGTGAAAATATGATCATGGAGCTGTACCAACTTCCCGATTCGGCATTGACAGAGATCAGGAGCCGGGACAATGGCCATGTTGACCATGTGGCTTTTGATGTGAGTGATATTGATGAAACTTTTAAAATAATTAAAGAGGCAGGTTTTAACATCATAGAAGAAGCACCCGTTTTTCTGCAATTTTGGAAAAACGGATGCAAATATTTTAACATCACCGGCCCCAATGGCGAACGGCTGGAGTTTAACCAAGTGATTTAGGGAGATTTCGGAATTGGGATGTTCGATTTGGGAATTATTTATTTGCGCCTGTTTAGTACAAATCCGAACTCGAACATCCCAATTCCGAAATCAAAGTGGATTATTTATCCACCAGGTATTGCCAAAGGGATCTTTAACTCCCGCGCCGCGGCCGTAAGGCTGGTCGGCAGGCGGCATGATGCTTTCTGCGTCGTTATCCAGGGCTTTTTTATAGGTTTCATCGCAGCTGTCAACATAAATAAACATGCCGGCATTTTGCTGAGGGTATGCATCATTACAATCAGCAAACATAATGGTGCTGCCTTTAATGTTTAGTTCGGCGTGCATAATATGGTTTTCATCGCGCATTTGCTTGTACTGCTCCTGCGCGCCAAATACGTTTTGCATAAATTCGATGAATTTGGGCGCATCCTTTACGATAAGATAAGGCATAATGCGCTGATAGGTTTCGGGAATGTTGTTTACTGTTTCCATGATGATCTCTGTTTTTTATTCAAATTTAACCAGCCCGGCATCAGCAAAATTGTAAAAACCGGACATTTTGATGTCGGATTTAGGAATTTCGATTTTTCACTTTGGTTTCTCATCAACGGTATTCAGGAAGGCTTCGCCGTTTCGGATCTGTTCTCTATCTGATAATTATCAGTCAGAATTCCGGTACTCTGTACCCTCGGCCTTACCCGAAAAGTAAAAACCAGGATGGTAGCCGGTAAAGGCCTTCACGTCATGTATAAAATGCGACTGATCATAATAACCACACTCCAACGCTATTTGGGTTAGTGATTTATTGCTGCCATATTGCTGAATGGCATCCTGCAGGCGTATTAACCGCAAATAAGTTTTAGGACTAAAACCAGCATATTCTTTAAACCGCCTGTCGAACTGCCTGGTAGAAAGGTTAAATGTATCGGCCAGTTGCCCTACTGTTCTGCGTTGTTTGGAATGAATTACGTGGCGTATAGAAGTGATGATGCGATCATCTGTGGGGGTATTGTGGCGCAGGCGCATCAGTAAAAAGTCGGTCAGTATTTCGGCACGTTTCAGGTTATTGGGAGCCAGTATGATCCGCTCTTCCAGCTCGCGACCCACATTGCCCAAAAAGGCATCATAATCAAGGGCCAGGTTACTGGTTTCACTGCTGGGGATATTAAAAAAGCGCGGAACAGCAAAAGGATATATATAGGCCCCAAAAATGCCGAAGCTTTCGCTCGTTATAAACCGTCGGTAGGTATCGGTTTGGAACTGAATACCTGAGGGGCCACCATTCTGTCTGCCATCATCAGTAATTTCATCAAAACTTGCCTGGTAATGAAACACCATTTCGGTACACCCATCAGCTATGGAGCGGTAAACATATTGAGGTTCATCTGCCGATAGCTCATGCTCCAGCACCCAAAAAAACCTTACAAAAGGTTTTAATATATCCGGTGGCTGAATGGTGTAGTAATTCATATCGGAATTGAAATTTCGATGTCGAATTTATTGTTTCTATAAAGTTAGGGTTTATTGTTTGATTTTAGAATTGATAATCAATAACTTAATTAAGCTTAAGCAGAGATACCTTATGCTGATGCAAGTTTTGCGTTTGGGCTTTAGTGCATGGTTAACTTGAGTCACAAGTCGTCTGTGTGCCGGCAACCGCACAAAACTTGCTTCAGCTTAGGGAGTAAAAAAGAGCTTATTTGATGCCCAGCTTCGTTTTAACAGGCACCATCAGATCAGTACCTTGATTTGAAACAAGCAGCGGTGAGCCTTGTGAAGCATCCAATACATAAGTAATACCTTTTTCTTTGGCAACATCATTAACAGCTGCACGAGCTTTATCTGATAATGGTTTTACAAGTTCGTTTGATTTAGCTTCAACCTGTTGCTGAGCGCTGGTTTGCAAATCCTGCATACGTTTCTGCAAATCCTGCAACTCGTTTTGCTTGGTTGTACGCACAGCATCTGTCATTGTTTTGCTTTGTGCTTGAAAATCCTTCCCTTTTGTTTGCAGCTCATTGTTCATGGTTGTTAGCTGATCAACAAACTGCTTTTGGTAAGCATCAATTTGTGGCTTAATTGTTTTGGCCTCGGGCATTTGACCAACTAAAGATTGAAAATCGATATAACCGATTTTTGTCTGTGCCTGGGAAAACGTCCCAACAAATAATAAACTTGCAGCAATTAGGGTGATTTTGAACATATTTCTCATACTTAACATTTAATTTCGTAAAAGGTATTAGAACGCCTCGTGAGTGAAATTGTTTTAAATATTGGTTAATTTTTTAAAATTAAGCCGCTTATAAACCATATAATTAAGCAGTCTCTGCTAATAATATTTTATCCTTATTTTTCATTCTAAAAATGAAAAACATAACCAGTGCCGACAGCAAAATGAGCATCAAATAACTGAAACTCAGGTTCCGCTCATCCTTTGCCGGAACAACATTAACGATGCCATAGCTCAAAAAAGAAACAATCACGTAAGTAATGCCCCCTGTAAGGCCCCCTGCAATGCCGGCATTTTTAGGAAACTTACTCAGGCAAAAAGTAAAGTAATTATTAAACGTGTAGCCTGCACCTACGTGAATAATAAATGCAAAAAAGATGAGCGAGTATAAATTGTTTATAAAGTTAAGGCTGATGATCATCAATATCACAAAAAGGAACTGCAGCACTACATTGATCACCAATCTCCTGAAAAATGGGCGGTTGATAGTTGCCTTACCTATAAAACCACCTACCATCCAGGCAAAACCCAGCACCAGGGAACTGTAACCTGCAATAATAGGTGATAAATGCAAATGATGTTCAATGATAAAAGGTCCGGTCATGTTGTAAGTCATTACCATACAATAAGCCAGCCCCAGCATAACAATGCCCAGGGTAAAACTGGTAGTTTTGATCATGCCGGTATAGATGTTTACGATCTTTTGGAGATGAAAATCTGAAAAATGTACCAGGGTTTCTCCACTAAATATGAATTCTAAAATGGCAAACACCAATGCAAATCCGGCCAAAAAATAAAAATTAGATTCCCAACCAAAAGCGGCTTGCAGATAGCCCCCTATAAACGGGGCCACAATAGGTCCGGTTGACCAAATAATAGAGAACAAACTTAAATAGTGTTTTAATTTTTCGCCGGCAAACAGATCAACAAAATAAGCCCGCTTGGCTACTATAATGGCGCCTACAGTTACCCCATGTATAACCCTCATGAGGTATATGAGGTAAATATTATGGGTGATGGCTATGACTACACTGGCCACCGCGAAAATAATTAATGAGGCAAGGCTAACCTTATACCGGCCAAAACTATCTAATATGCTACCGATAAATAGCTGTGATACGCCATAGCTGATCAAAAAAATACTTAATGTTAACTGCACCTGAATACTGCCAACATGCATTTCGCCGGCCATGGTAGGTAAAGAAGGAATATAAATGTCTGTCGCGAAACCGGATAATGGGATCAAGGCAAAGGCCACCAAGGTTGCTATTCCCTGGTGATGTTCTTTAATAGTTGTTGTTTTTGATGTAGACGTGATCATAGATCTCGCAAAATTAGTATTCTAAATCAGGAGGCATGTTTTGTGAATGTCAAACTAATAGTTACGCAATTCAACCAAATCAGATCCACTATTAAAATTACATGATGTAAACAAACTTAGCCTGATAAGGACACGCACAACACACGTGCACAGCTTATGGAAAGAGTTCGATAAAATGCTGTAAATGTATAGTTTGCAAMTTTTAATACTGTTATATTCGTATAACTAAAAGCCTAACCTTATCTATCACCTAAACCGACACCATGAAAAAGCTCACATTATTATTTTTTGTTGCGGTTATTATTTTTGCCGGCTGTTCTAAAAATAAAAACAACAAGCCCGATGATGGGAACAAACCGCCTGTTGAAACCCCGGCCGATACACTGCTCACATTAAATCTTGCAAACGAAGATTTTCATTTTTACAGCAGCACCTATTTTGTACTTACCGACGAAAGCGGAGAAATACTGAATGAGGTTAAATATGTAAGCGGTACCAAACTGTTAAAAATAACCTCATTAAAACCATATAAAAAAGAGCGTTTCAATTTTTATGAGATTGATGTAAGTGCAGACGCTACAGTTACACCGTCTGTTATCAAGGGCTTTTTACAGGTAAAAAAAGGAAGCCACTATCTGGATTTTAGTAAGCGGCTATTGCAAAAACCCGTTCACGAATTAAAATACCATTTAAAAAATCCGGTATATTTTGATCAGTTAGATATTCGAGGTGATCAATACGGTTATAGTTTGGGCAAACTTGCAGATACGGTTTTCAGTCTTTATCCGGGATTAACTGATGATGGTAAACTGTATGTGCATTTACTCGTAAATGAAAATCATCATTTATACAATTTCTTTGATGTTACTAAAGGGGCAACTGATTTTAATATAGATATGACCAAGATAAACAAAGCCCCTTTGGTTAAAAGCATTACTTCGCCCGGATCAAATCTTATAGTAGAGGTAAATGCCAGGGCCGATAAAAACTATTACAGCAGTTATTATTTGGGATTGCTAAGTTCGAAAGGTAACCAGGTTAACTATTATTACCCGCAGGAACCATTTGCTGAGTATATTACTAAAATAAGGTATTCTCTTGACGAGTATAACTACTACTTTACCAAAAACACTACTGTTATTCCTGATAAAGCCGATACCTATAATGCGGTTATTAGTACTCCGGATGGAACCCTTACAACTTTTAAACCCTCTTTTTCGGGTCCGGTTGATTACTATATGGCCTACTTTGCAAGCTTCGACACGCCCGGTTTCTCTGTGCAATTGTCTGGCCCGGCTGCCGGAAGCGCTGTTAACATAAAATTCCCTGATTTTTCTAAATATCCGGAGATAAAAAATGTTGATTTGACCAAGCAAATACTTCAAAATGTTTCCGTGTTTAAGGATAGCGCCTTTGATGAAACATATTTTCCTTACAAAACCGATGGCAATCCGGTTTACCCAAATCTTGATTTAAGATCAGTTAGCCGTAATTATTAACAGCAGGGAGGTCATCAAAACAAATACAAATTAATACCTTTTGTCACCCTGAGCGATAAAATCCGGGGACTCTGAAGGGGAAATGACGTTGCTAAAAGGGCTGCCTGTAAGTGTTCATATGTACACCCGTGAACGCTCATGAACACTAATTAACATCTGATAATCAGCAATTTATACTTTTAACCCTACTGACAAATTTCTGTCACCACTTTCAATTTATTAAGGCACAAGTAGCATTTACTCGCTTGCCAACCCGATATACTTGTGCCAGGCTGGGGACACGCATATGCCAGCTTAAGGGGGAGGAAGTTTTTATTTGTTCCAAAATCATCCCTATTGAAATCTTCTTTCCTACTCAGCAGATAAGCTTCGGGCGAAATCGGACAGAACAAGTTGGGCCAGTGCGGTTGTAAGGGCATTAGCAATTTTTACTGAAGCGCAGGCGGGCGGGAACAAAGTGGAGTAAAAATTTGGCAGCCCGTGGTTCTGTCTGGTTTGCAGGGTAGTGGCCCTGTGTGGCAAAGAAGCATTTCTGCTGAAAGCGTTATTCGTTTTATTATTTGTTTTTAATCGGTACTCATTATCTCGCTACGCTCGGTCTTGGTTACTTTTGTGGCGACAAAAGTAACTGGCCCTCCCGCGGCCAAGAGCGGGTATGCGACATTCTTTTTCACCTTGCTCTGTAAGTCGGGGATTGCTTCGTACCTCGCAATGACGCGTTTTTTGTTTTCAGGCAAGGCACAAGTAGCATTTACCCCTATCCAGCCCAACATACTTGCGCCAGTTGACAGACTAAGTTTTTTCTATTTTCAGCTATTCTATAAATACTATTCTATAATAATCCCATTCTGCTTGCAATAGATCAAATATTCACCAATGAGTTTTTTTACAGATTCAAATGCAGCCGGATTGTTTTTTTTCAAATCAAACAAATAGCCACCTGTAGATTCCAAACCTTCGCCTCCTGTTGCTGCTCCTCTGCTTAAAAAATTTAAATCTTTTGACACATTATCAAATCCAGAATTATTTAGTGTTTCTATTATTGCATTATATATTCGTGTGATATCCATTCAATTATTAGTTTATTTTTTACTGGTGTTATTACGTTCCCGCCAGTTCAAGCGTCCTCCGCTTGAACTATATACAAGGTAATCGTCCACGCTTACTTCGGAAAGCACTCAGGCGTAAACACTTGATTAAATGATATTCCAATTTCCATTTTTTCCATTCCCAAATCGAACATCCGAAATCCCAAATCAAAAAATTACATCCCCATTCCCTTATTTATCGCCTCATAAACCACATCCTGAATCCGTGGCCTGATGTTCAGGCTACCCAGCTTATTGCTGACATCGGGGTGTACCCGGTTTGACAGGAATATATATACCAGGTTATATTTAGGATCAACCCAGATACAGGTACCCGTAAAACCGGTATGCCCGTAAGTTTGCGGCGAAGCTAACTTTGATGGGTAATGGCGATCCTCGATAGGGTCCCAGCGGTCAAAGCCCAATCCCCGGCGACTTACAGCCGATTGCTTGGAGGTGAACAGGTCGACCACTTCGGGCTTAAAATACTGGGTGCCGCCGTAAGTGCCGCGGTTTAGCACCATCTGGTACAATATGGCCACATCATTGGCGCTGGCAAACAAACCGGCATGCCCGGCAACGCCGCCCATTAAGGCCGCGGTTGGGTCATGCACGTAACCATCCAACAACGACTGGCGGTATTTCTGGTCGTTTTCTGTAGGCGGTATCTGATTTTGGTTAAAGCGGTGCAGCGGTAAAAATCCGGCGGTTTGCATACCCAGAGGGTTGTAAAACTGCTGCTGAACATATACATTTTCGGGGATAGCAGTGATACTTTCAAGCACTTCCATCATCAGCAGCATGCTCACATCACTGTATACATATTGCCCCCTTGTTTTAAGCGGAGAGCTCAGCATATCGGGCAGCATTACATCTTTGTAATAATCCTTTCTTAAAAAATAATGATCAGATACATGGATGGGGTAAGCAGCCGACGAATCGGTACTATGGTCTGTAGGTTTTACCTTTTCAAAACCTTTAATATCCGGTATCAGTCCGGCCTGGTGCATTAACAGTTCGCGGATCTGTATATTATTCTTATTGCTATTACGTGCAAGCGGAATATAATCGCCAAGTGTGCCTTCCAAACTCAATTTACCCTCGTCGGTAAGCTTCATAGCCTCCATAGTAGTGGCCGATACTTTGGTCATGGAAGCGAGGTCGAAAATATCGGTTATCCTATCGGGTATACTATTATCATAAGTATGATAACCATAGGCTTTATTAAAAATCACCTTGCCATCCTTAGCCACCAATACTACGCAACCAGGGGTTGCATGCTCAGCTATAGCCTCCCGGGCAATATCATCAATACCCTTAAGGTTATTCGCATTAATCCCCGCATCTTCCGGAACGGTGTATTGCAGCCTTATTTTATTGGTAATAAAACCCATGCCCGTGGCAAACTGCGGCGAATAGGTGCGAGTAAGTTTTTGTGTAACCGGCATGCCGCCAAAAATAGCCTGGGCGCTATACAATACCGAAACCGGTGTTAATCGTTCGCTCCATAAAATGGGCACGGTAACATTATTCAATTTAGTTAGTATCCCGCCACCGCCAAAGGCAGTCACGATCACATTTTTTAGTTTTTGATTACTGCTGATAAAATCAATGATCTGCGGATTTGCCAGGTCGGCCTCAGTTAACTGCAGTATAATGGTATTATACCATTTCAAATCAGATGACAGATCGATCAATGTTTTTGAACCAGTGTACGTGTTACCATCAAAGGTTTGCACCTTATTGTACTTGTTCAGCAAGCTATCAAAAACGGTAGCGTATTGGTTTGAAAAATGTACACTTGCAATTTTTAACTGGTCAAGGTTTTGCAGCGGTATCAGGTATTTACTATTGTTAAACAATACAGTGGAGTGTTCAACCAATCGTTCTTCGTTAACATAAGCCTGTCCTGTAGGGATAACAATAGGTGGGTTTTGTGCACAAGCCGTATTAAATAATGAAAACCCTAACAACACTAAAGGAACACAGCTCCATTTATTTTTTATCATATACTTTAACTCCGTTTATATAAGTTTTGATCACTTTAACTTTTGGTAATTGAGCCCCTTTTACTTTCATAATATCCTGATCAAGGATCACAAAATCTGCATATTTGCCGGGCTCCAGGCTGCCTTTTTCTTTTTCTTCAAAGTTGGCTTTGGCGGCCCAAATGGTAATGCCTTTCAACGCTTCGGCACGGCTCAGCGCGTTTTCGGGTTGAAAGCCCCCAGCCGGGAAACCCTTCAGATCCTTACGTTCCACTGCTGCATAAAACGTGTACATGGGGTTAATATTCTCTACCGGGAAATCGGTGCCTAAGGGAATCCAGCCATTTTGTTTTAATAATTGCTTATACACATAGGCCGATCTTAAGCGTGCTGCGCCTAACCTTTTGCCGGCCCAGTACATATCTGATGTGGCATGTGTTGGTTGTACAGATGGGATAATGC
>NZ_JBFUJG010000146.1:0-11274 GCF_056401495.1 Mucilaginibacter sp. P4_E8 | reverse complement strand
AATGTAAATTACCGTTAGTAATTGTACCTATAATAAGTATCCTTAAAGTCGGTACGCATTTCTATAAAGCGGGAGCCTACTTTTTTTAAAAACTCTTCGTCAAGTAATTCAAAAACGCTGTTAACACCATCGGTTAAATCCATCTCGGCTATCTTGTAGGTTTGCTCCAGAGTACCCTGCTCAATCTTTATAATAAACTTTTGGTTCATGCCCAGAATGGATATTTTAAAATCAGGATGTGGTAGTTCAGCAATAATTCTCATAGCTTAATTATTTCAATAAATCATTTAAAGGGTCTTTTCCGTGGAGCGAGCCAAAACTTTCAATCGGCTTAAAACGGGCAAAAAGTTCTTCACTATACCAGTTTTCGCTCCGGGTTAATTTAATCACTTCTGTGTGTTCGCGGCTTATGTAGGCAAAAGCTTTTACAGCATCTAAGCTTTGCCAAACCGAAAAGGTAGCCTGTCGGTAAACCGGCGCTTCRCCTATGCCAAACGAAGTGATATAGCCAGGGACACTCGTCATTAAGTCGGCAACTTCGTCCACATGCGACCAAAAGTTTCTCAGTCGGCTAATTCTGATCGTAGCTCGGGTTAAAACCACTACAGGACCGGAGTGATCTTTTATATTCGGATTGCCAAAAGGTTCCCGGCCGTTCCATTTGCCGTGACTTTGCAATGGCTCGCACAATATCGTCCAGCTTTCGCGGCCCAGGGTTCTCCACCAGTCAGCAATAAAGGATTTTTTGTAAAACTGGTCAAAATCTTCCCGACTATTCCAACAGGCCAGCAGGCCCCATTGTTGCCAGTCGGGCTGCAGGTCAAAAGTGCCGTTACGGCCCGAACCAAGCAATTTGTAAAACATACAACGCTTATTAAGCCATAAGGGCAAACGATGCAACGCCATGGCCAGCAAGGCAAAAGGAATAAACAGTTTGCGGTATCGTACTATGGTTAAACTAAAGATCATACGATGCTAAATAAAAGATTAAATATGATATTTGCCTTATTTACTTTCAACATAGCATCCTTACTTTTGTAATATGGCAGAGGATTTAAACATAACCGCATCAACCGATAAAACAGAACAATACACCACGCTTGTCCCTCAAATCGAGGCCTTGCTTTACGGTGAACCTGATCTGGTAGCTAATTTGGCAAACATCAGCGCGGCTTTAAAGGAGCAGTTTAAATGGTTTTGGGTAGGCTTTTACTTAGTAAAAGATAACGAGCTTGTTTTAGGTCCGTTCCAGGGACCTGTAGCCTGTACACGCATTGCCTTGGGCAAAGGCGTTTGCGGCACAGCATGGCAGCAGGCTAAAACCCTCATAGTGCCCGATGTTGATGCATTTCCCGGACATATAGCCTGCAGCTCGCTATCCCGGTCAGAGATTGTGGTTCCGGTATTTCATAATGGCAAAGTTGTTGCCGTTTTGGATGTGGACAGTGAATTATTAGATCAGTTTAATGAAACAGATGCACTATATCTGGAGCAGATTGTTAAGCTCGTTAAATTTTAAATGAGCAAAATATATCTGATAGCCGGGCTCGGGGCAGATACCCGGGTTTATAACAATATTGATCTGCATGAACACGATGTAACACCAGTTGATTGGATAGAACCTAATGAAAGCGACACTTTAGGTACTTATTCACAAAAACTTATATATCAATACAATATCACTCATAATTCTATTGTCATTGGCAATTCTTTAGGCGGAATGATCGCCGTTGAAATAGCAAAACTAATTCCCGCAAAAAAGGTGATCCTAATATCAAGCATCAAGACCAGCAATGAAGCCCCGTGGTATTTTAGCCTGTTCAGGGCGTTACCGGTTTATAAACTAATCCCCGGAAAATGGTTTACTTCATTGGGTTTTCTCATCAAGCCACTATTTGGGCACATGAGTGAGGAAGATGCCTGGCTGTTTAGCGATATGCTTAAAAACACTTCGCCGGTTTTTGTGAAGTGGGCTATGGGGGCCGTGCTGCACTGGAAGAATGAAACCATCCCGCCAAATTTGTATCACATCACCGGGAATAAAGACCTGATATTTTCATACAAACGAATCCATGACGCTTCTATAGTTGCTGATGGAACCCACATTATGATATTTGATAAAGCTAAAGAGATCAATAAATTATTAAAGCGTATTCTAAAAAAATGAAGTTAACGGAGCAGTATTACCTGGGTAATGATGTGGTAGCCATCAGCAAAAATCTATTAGGGAAGTACTTATTTACCTGTATTGATGGTGTAACTACAGGTGGTTATATTATTGAAACAGAAGCATATAATGGCATCATTGATAAGGCTTCGCACTCTTATGGTAATCGCATCACGCCCCGAACTAAAACCATGTTTATGCAGGGTGGCATTGCTTATGTTTACCTGTGTTATGGTATTCATGAAATGTTTAATATAGTAACATCGGTTGAAGGGCAGCCACATGCTATTTTGATCAGGGCCGTTCATCCAACCGATGGTTTGGAGGCTATGCAGGTAAGACGAAATATGCCGGTACTTAAACCAACTATCACCTCCGGGCCGGGATCTGTTGCCAAAGCGCTGGGTATATCCCGTAACATCAATGCCATCAGCCTGCAGAGCGATACGCTGTGGATTGAAGATCGTGGGTTGAATTTTACCGATGAGCAGATAACCTCAGGCCCGCGTATAGGCGTAAGCTATGCTGCCGAAGATGCCTTGCTGCCATATCGCTTTTATGTTAAAGGTGATGTTTATGTAAGTAAACCCAATAAATAGTTTGTTGTTGATTAGGTATCAAAAGCAGACAGAAGGGCGAATTCAGGGGTGTAGTAATGTGTTTTCGTCGCGTGTAAAAACACACCCCTGCCATTTCACTGTACCAACGCGCCCCCTCTCAAAAGGGGATAAAAAAACAACACATTAATCAACCACTCGCCTAAATTTATTAATATTGGGGCAATGAATTACCAGAACAGTTTGGCATTTGCCATAGAGCAGGATAGGCTTGACCCGCTAAAAGATTTCAGGAACAGGTTTTTAATTCCGCAGCACCATGGTGAAGACGCAGTTTATTTGTGCGGAAACTCTTTAGGTTTACAGCCGACATCTGCAAAGGAATACATTGCCGACCAATTAAGCACCTGGAAAAATCTCGCGGTAGAAGGCTGGTTTCAGGGCGATGATCCCTGGTTAAGTTATCACAAACAGCTTTCGTCGTCTATTTCAAAAATTGTTGGTGCAAAGGAAAGTGAAGTTACCGTAATGAATTCACTTACAGTAAATCTTCATTTACTGATGGTAAGTTTCTATAAACCAAATGGTAAAAGGTTTAAAATTATTATGGAAGGAGGGGCCTTTCCGTCAGATCAGTATGCGATGGAGAGCCAGACAAGGTTTCATGGTTATGACCCTAAGGAAGCCATCATTGAAATATTTCCTCGTGATGGCGAGCTTACTTTGCGCACAGAAGATATTATTCAAAAGATAAACGAACATGCTAATGAGCTGGCTTTAGTGCTTTTTGCCGGCATAAATTACTATACCGGACAGTTCTTCGATCTGGAGGCAATTACCAGTGCCGCCCATAAAGCCGGTGCTTATGCTGGTTTTGATCTCGCACATGCAGCCGGCAACGTTCCGTTAAAACTGCACGACTGGGGCGCTGATTTTGCCTGCTGGTGTTCATACAAATACATGAACTCAGGCCCGGGTGGCATCAGTGGTATTTTTGTACATGAAAAGCATTTTGAAAATAAAGAGCTTGATCGCTTTGCCGGCTGGTGGGGCTATCGCGAAGACAAGCGCTTTTTAATGGCACCCGGCTTTGATGCAGCTAAGGGTGCCGACGGCTGGCAGGTAAGTACAAGTCCAATATTGCTTCTGGCTTTATTTAAAGCCTCTATGGTCATTTTTGATGGCGCGGGCGGTATTAATACCCTTCGTGCCAAAAGTGTTGCCTTAACGGGCTATATGGAGTTTTTGATCAATAATATAAATGAGCAATTCGGCGAGGAAATTTTTAAAGTGATCACACCCGGCAATCAGCAGGAGCGGGGTTGTCAGCTCTCCGTTGTGTGCAAAAAAAATGCAAAAGCTGTTTTTAAGCATCTTGCAGATAATGGCGTTATAGGTGATTGGCGTGAACCTGATGTGATCAGACTAAGCCCTGTTCCGCTTTACAATACTTTTCAAGACGTTTACAAGGCGGCCCAGCAATTAGCCGCTGCAATTAAATAAATAACAAATATGGTTTACTACAATCCCAAAGAGTGGTTTTCATTTATCTTCAAGATCGACAAGGCTGATACCCTGCGTGAACTTTTCCCATTGATACTTGCTGTGAGCGCTTATGCCGGTGTTGTTACTTATTTACTGATAGATTTTTGGCAGTTGCCCGATACAAGCTTGCTCAGAAAAGTAAGTTATATCCATCAAACTATTGGTTTTGTATTCTCGTTATTACTGGCCTTTCGTATCAATTCGGCGTATGACCGCTGGTGGGAAGGGCGTAAGATATGGGGAAGCCTAACCAATAACAGCCGCAATCTCGCCATAAAACTTAAATATTTGGTTAATGATACCGATGCAGCATTTTTCAATTACATGATACCGCTTTATGCCCGGTCGTTAAAAGACCACCTGCGCGATGTTTATGTGCCCGAACAACAGCAGTTTATCACTATTGACCAGAATAAACATGTACCTAATCAAATAGCATCGGCCATTATAAAAAATGTGTACAGGTTGAATAAAGAGGGGGTGATAAACCCGGAGCAATTATTTAGTGTAACTGCCGAAATAACATCGTTTACCGATATTTGTGGCGCTTGCGAGCGGATCAAGAAAACGCCGATCCCATTCTCATACAATGTGTTTATCAAGAAGTTCATTTTTACTTATATCATGACGTTGCCGTTCACCTGGGCTTTTGATCTGAAATATTTTGTTGTGCCTGTAATTGGTTTTATCTTGTTTGTGTTTGCCAGTATTGAGTTATTGGCCGAAGAAATTGAGGATCCGTTTGGCAACGACGCCAACGATTTGCCGCTTGATAATATTTGCGAGAACATCCAAAAACATGTTGGCGAGATATTAGCTTAATCAGTAATGCTCAAAATAGCTTTCGATCCGATATATGCGCACCCACTACCCGAAGGCCATCGCTTTCCGATGCTCAAATATGAGCTGATCCCGGTCCAGTTACTGCATGAAGGGGTGATTGGTGTTGATAATCTATTTTCTCCGGGCCTGCTAACCGAGGATATTATCATAGAAACCCATGATGAAAATTACTGGCATCAATTAAGGGATCTGACCTTGCCGACAAAAGAACAGCGGCGCATAGGTTTCCCGTTATCAGCTCAATTGGTGGAGCGCGAAATAAGGATAGCCAAAGGAACTATTGATGGCTGCAGGTTTGCTTTTGACAATGGTATAGCATTTAATGTAGCAGGTGGAACCCATCATGCCGGTACAAATTGGGGCGAAGGCTTTTGCTTGTTGAACGATCAGGCTATTGCATCTAACTATCTATTAAATAATAATTTATCTACATCTATCTTAATAATTGATTTAGATGTTCACCAGGGAAATGGCACCGCGCAGATATTTGAAAACGAACCACGGGTATTTACATTCTCCATGCACGGGGCAAATAATTTTCCATCGCGAAAGGAAACTTCTGATCTTGATATTCCGCTGATTGATGGGGTGGAAGGCGATGAGTATTTAGGCATCCTGAATGATATTATACCCAAACTGATCAAACAGCAAAAGCCCGATTTTATATTTTACCTGGCCGGAGTTGATGTACTGGCAACCGATAAGTTGGGCAAACTTGCATTAAGTAAAGGTGCTTGCAAAGCCCGTGACCGATTTGTATTTGAACAATGCATAACTAATAACATACCGGTGCAGGTTAGCATGGGAGGGGGTTACTCACCGCATATCAAAGATATTGTAGACGCGCATTGTAATACTTTTCGAATAGCGGCTGATCTGTATTTCTAATCCTTTGCCAATATTGGTATTGTTTTATCGCGATGGCTTTTGCTGATAATGTTGAACCGAATAAATAACAGTACCGAGGCAGTTGCCAAACCTAATGTTAATCCGTACCAAACACCATTAACACCCAAATGAAAATATATTCCCAGGATATATCCAACAGGTAAACCGATTACCCAATAGGCCAAAAATGTAATAAAAGTTGGGATATTAACATCGCCCATTCCGCGTAAAATACCCAGGCCAACAACTTGTGCACCATCGAATAACTGAAAAAATGCTGCAATTATAAGTAACTGTGCTGCAATAGTTATAACACTCTCATCGGAAGTAATTATCCAGGGTAATAAATGCCTGCCAAAAGTAAATATAAGAGCCGTAATGGCCATAAATACCAATACGATGTGATAGTTGGAGATAGCCCCCAACCGCAGGTTCTTATGATCGCCAGAACCAAAATAGTTCCCTGATTTTATAGCTGCGCCGGCAGATATTCCGCTGGCCATCATGTAGGTCATGGATGCCAGACTAATAGCAACCTGGTGGGCGGCCTGCTGAACAAGGCCAATAGCACCTACCAAAATTGCCGCACCGCCAAAAGCGCTTACTTCAAATGTATATTGCAAGGCTACAGGAGCCCCAATTTTCATGATCTGTATGCCGCGGATGCGATCGATGTTTTTGAGGGCGAAACTTTTTAAATATTCTTTAAAAATGGGCGACCTGAAAACATAGGTAGCCATTACTATGGCCATTACGCAGCGGTCAATAAGCGTACTATAACCCACGCCCCGGATACCCATGGGATGTACACCGAACAGACCTTTTACAAAAATTACGCCCAGGCAAATATTGAGCAGGTTACCCCATATGGAGATCAGCATGGCTTGCTTTGTAAAACCCAGGCCTTCGGCGAATTGCTTAAATGTGTTAAATATAAGCAGCGGGATAAGTGACAAGCTCAGCAGCAATAAATAAGGTTTAGCTTCCTGTACAACTTGAGGCGACTGGTCAAGATGACCTATGAGTAACATGGTGCCAAAGTAAATACCGGCAAACAAAATAATGCCGCTCAGCATGTTTAAAAACAGGCTGTTTGATAACAGTAAACCACATTCCTTAAAATTACGGCGTCCGTTATTTTGTGCTACAAGTGGTGTTAATCCGTATGATATACCCATGCCAATAACCAGCGGCACCATAAATAAGCTGTTCACCAATGAAACGGCAGCTAATGATACAGTACCTGCAAAGTGGCCAACAATAATAGAATCAGACATTTGAACCAGCGTATGCCCAAGTTGTGATATAACTACCGGGATAGCCAGTTTAAGACTTGCGGAATAATAAGGTTTATATTTGAGGAAGATGCTTTTCATTACTTAGGTATACACAGGAGTGCAAAAGTAATGATAAAGGCAATACAAAGGGGAATTAACAAGCCGTATAAAACTCTTCCTTTTCGGTTGTGTTAATTCGGATCAAGCCGGATAGTATCAGATCAACCAGGATTCGCTGGGCACGGCGACGGCCTACTTTAAGCAGTTCACTTACCTCCTTAATGGTTATACGTGTGTTTGTTTCAAGATATTGCAGCAGTAGTTTTTCATTATCTGAATACGATATTAAAACCCCCTTATCGTCGGCAGAGCGCTTGAGTACCTCTAAAACAATCTTACTGGCTAATACACTTTTGTCTTTCACTCGCACGTAGGCCCACCATTTTCCATCATCGGCTAATGCATAATGTGGCTTGATCACGCTGGGTTGTGTATCAACAACAAGCACCAGCTTATCATCTACATAAACCTCTTCAAAAACAGGTTCAAGAGCTGGTCTGGCAAAAAGATGCGCGGCTTTGGTGATCATATAGCGCTCTTCATCTTCAGATTTTACACCTTTAATAGTACCATCATCAGCAACGCCTATCAATAGCCTGCCACCCTTGTTATTGGCAAATGACACCATGGTACGGGCAATTTTTTCGCAGCTGGTAATTGTTTTTTTAAAGTCGAGTGTTACACCCTCGCCCTCAAAAATTAGTTTTTTGATATTCATTTTAGCTCCATTATCCCTTAAACTAATTACTGAGGCTTAATATAGGGATTAAATATTTCCATCCATCTTTCAGGACGGGTTATTTCTTTAAAACCGAACTGGGTGTACAAGCCCTGTGCATCAGCAGTTGCCAATGACCATCGTCTTAAGCCCTCCAGATCGGGATGATTAACTATGGTTTGTACCAACCATTTTGATAAGCCTTTTTTCCTGAAACCAGGTAAAATGAATACATCACAAAGGTAGGCAAAAGTAGCATTGTCAGTTACCACACGTGCAAACCCAGCCTGGTTGCCTTGCTGATAAACCCCAAAACACAAGGAATTTGCTATTGCTTTTTCCAATTTTTCGCGCGGAATGCCCTGGGCCCAGTAAGAATCGTCATTTAAATAATTATATATAACGTCAACATCAAGCAAATTTTTATCGGTTGATATTTGAAAGCCCTTTTTAATAAAGGCATCATCGTTCATAAGTACAGTAGTCATTAAAATAAAATTATAAACTTGTATCAGTAAAATTCAAATTGCGCAAGTATATTTCGTTCATTACAGATACGCATATTTCGCCATCTTTATTATAAATATCAATAGGGTGGTGGGCCATATATTTCCCCCCGGTATTTAACACCGATTCTGCGTTAGTAATATCTTCATCGGTTAAATTGATTTTAAAGTGAAGATCAGACAAACCTGGTTTTAAATAATGTATGGATGATGATTTTGACCATACCTTTAATTTATATCCTTTTTTACTAAGTACCTGGTGAAATAACACAGGATAAAAAGGATCTGCAGCTGCAAAAATGGTTCCACCAAAAATAGAATTATTGTAGTTTTTGTTTAAAAAACTCCTTTTGATCTTAACATGTACACCCTTAAATCCTTTGTCAACTTTTACTACCCAAATACGCTGCAAAAAGAGGGGAGGGTAGAAGCGCATTGCCCACTTTAACATTCGTTCAGATACTACCATAGTTCTTAAATATCTGAAATTTATAAGAAAGTAATAGTATTTGTTGCGTAAAATTAGCATGTCTATTTCCAGATCGCTTTTTTTACGATACGTACTTATAAAGAGTTATTTACTTAATAAAAAAATTTAACCTAAACAATATGCCCGATGTATGGTTAATAGTATGTTTAACAATACATTGACAATTAATCTCTAACAACTAACAACTATGAAAAAGCAAATTTTGGGTTTTGCCCTTGTCGCGGCAATGATAGGTACAATGGCAACAAGCTGTAGCTCTTCAAAAACAGCAAGCAGTGGGTCTGACAGTACTAAAGTAGATTCAGCCTCAGCTACAACCCCAACTACCACACCTGCAAGTACTGATACTACTAAAAAGGACACAACAAAAACCGATACTACTAAAAAACCATAAGTGGTTTATAGTGCTACATAAAAAAGCCCGGATCAATCTTGATCCGGGCTTTTTTAGTTTTTTTGCTAAATATTTAAAAAGCTGTTTTAATAACACCGCCATCGGCCCTTAAAGCCGCACCGTTGGTAGCTGAAGATAGCGGACTTGCCACATAAGTTACCAAATTTGCAATTTCATCAGGTGTTATAAACCTTTTGATTATTGAAGTTGAGCGCATAGTGTTAAAAAATTCTTTCTCCATTTCCGCATCACTCAGGCCTTTATCTTTTGCCAAAGCTTTCATAAAATCGCCAACGCCTTCAGAAAATGTTGGACCAGGCAATACCGAGTTTACCRTAACCCCAGTACTTACAGTAAGCTCTGCCAAACCACGTGCTATGGCTATTTGCGCGGTTTTGGTCATGCCATAGTGTATCATTTCGGCGGGTATCTGTAAGCCTGATTCGCTTGAAATGAAAATAATACGTCCCCAGTTTTTCTTTAACATTTTATCAAGGTAGGCACGAGACAGCTTTACACCGCTTAAAACATTAACCTCATAAAACCTAATCCAGTCATCATCAGTAATATCCCTGAACTCCTTAGGTTCAAAAATACCTATATTGTTCACTAATATATCAACCTCGGGTAATTGCTTAATTAAGCTTTCTACTTGTTGTTTGTCCGAAAAATCAGCTGCAATACCTTTAATATTGGCATTACCGGTTTCGGTTTTTAGTTTTTGAACGACTGTATCAATTTTACTTTTATCCCGGCCATTTATATATAATTCCACGCCTTCATTAGCCAATGATTTAGCTATAGCATAGCCAATGCCTGCGGTTGAACCGGTTACTAATGCAGTTTTACCACTAAGTTTAAGATCCATATTATTTATTTTAAGAATTTATTGGGTTGTTAAACACAAGTGTAATGCCGTTTTATACAACTGTCAGTTTTAGCTTTAAAAGATGTTATTACAGTGACCGTTATAGCAACCTGATTTTAATGTTTCTCCATTCGCTTGATCCGGGATGTTGTTGTAAAGCTATTTTACCTTTAGCCACCTTTGCAAAATTACTGAACGCCGGGTTTTTGAATTTGCTGGTTGCAACAAGTTTATTCCATTCATCGCTGCCTATTTGTCCTTCATAAGTTTTTATTCCGTTAAGCCAAAAGGTTAAGTGCCCTTTATTTTGTATCAGCTTAACCTGGTTCCATTCGCCCACAGGTTTCGGTTTTGATACGGTTGAGTCACCAGCCATATCGTATAAACAGCCAGCGAGGTGATTCTGCTTTTTATTATCTTCAGCATCTTTATTATCTAATACCTGCATTTCTGGACCTGTAAGGTAGGTTGCATTAAATTTGGGATCTTCCTGTATATCAAAAATAATTCCGCTGTTTCCACCCTTGGAAATTTTCCATTGCAGACTAAGCTCGTAATTTTCATACGCTTCGTTGGTAACAATGTCTCCGCCGCCTTCTTTTGGCTGAGACGGGTCAAAAACTATAGCTTCATCTTTTACTTGCCATTTTGAGCCTACTGTATCTCTTAGGTAAGTATGCCAGCCTTTGGTTGTTTTACCATCGAAGAGTAATTTCCAGCCTTCTTTTTTTTCTTTTTTAGTAAGTGTGTTTGGTGCTTGCGCTTTGCTAACACTAACTAACATCGAAAGTCCTGTTAAAATAATTAATACCTTTTTCATTGATTTTAGATTTGGATGTTCTAATGTAAAGAAAATGCACTAAACTGTGCTAAAACGATATCAAATGAGTTAAAACTGTTACAAAGATTATTTCAGGTGAAAAATAAAGGTTTTATTAGCCAGTAAAGTACAACATATATT
>NZ_JBFUJG010000145.1:0-11298 GCF_056401495.1 Mucilaginibacter sp. P4_E8 | reverse complement strand
GCGTGTTGCTGCTTCCGCAAGCGTTCCGTTTGTGGTAATTATGCAGCTATTTTAAGATATTCATTACGCAAAAAAACTGCAAACAGGACGCTTGCGGTAGTGAGTCATTCAAGCGTTCACGCTTAAATGGATGGAGTATTTTCGTATCTTATACTAAAGCCATTGATTTCCTTTTCTGCCGACGAAAAAAGATCAATAATGTTATTAAATTCATTTCCCAGGTTTGCTTTACTAATATCAAAATTCCTCCAGATTAATGTAACGGGGAGGTCAATCGAGCTTGTAAGACAGTCCCAAAGAGCATTCAAGTTTTCACCATAGTATTCCGGAAATCCTAATTTTTTTTTAATCTCCAGGTGAAAATCATCTATTGTTGTAATTCGTTCCCCTTCAATAATTATATCCATAAATTTTTATAACGATCAATCCGAAATCAAACATCTCAATTCCGAAATCAAAAATCACACATTCCCCCACCCCAATGCCAGCACATCGGCAAGGTGCATTGTTTTAATAGGCAGGTTGTTTTTATCGATATAACTTTGCAGGTGCAGCAGGCATGATGCATCCGTTGATATAATGTATTCTGCTCCTACTGCCAGCGCGTTATCAACTTTTTGCTGGGCCATGGCGGTGGAGATACCATCAAACTTAACAGCAAAGGTGCCACCAAATCCGCAGCAGGTTTCGCTATCTTTTAGCTCCAACAATTCAAGGCCGAGCACTTTAGAGAGCAACTGACGGGGTTCGTTCTTTATTTTACATTCACGCAAGGCTGCGCAGCTATCATGGTAAACAGCCTTGCCGTCCAGTTCGGCACCGAAATAATCAAACTGCAGGATGTTCACCAAAAAATCAGACAGTTCATAGATATTGCCCTGTATGTTTCGGCACTTGTTGTGCACGGCTGTATTGGTAAACAGGTCATTATAATAATTTTTAACCATACCGGTACAGGAAGCCGATGGAGTTACGATTACGCTATCGTCCGAAAAATCATTCAGGAATTTACTGCCAACGGCTTTGGCATCGTCCCAAAAACCAGCGTTAAAGGCCGGCTGACCGCAGCAGGTTTGGTTTGGGTTAAAACTAACTTTACAGCCTGCCTTTTCCAGCACCTTCACGGTATTAAAAGCAGTATCAGGAAATAATTGGTCAATAAAACAGGGGACAAATAACTCTATCTTCATCTCTTACACAAAATTACACGGCGCTAAATTCCATATTTTTCTTAATCTTTTTTTCTGCCGATAACAAAGAAAGCAATAATACCAATCCTATTATAAAGAAACCGCATAATGCCAATGCAGAATTACGCATACTACCTGTTAACTCTTCGATAAATGCAAAACTGAACATGCCCCCTACTATAGCCAGCTTTTCGGTTACATCATAAAAGCTAAAGAACGATGCAGTATCCGGAATGTTTTCGGGTAAGTACTTAGAATAAGTTGATCTTGAAAGCGACTGTATACCACCCATAATTAACCCAACCACAATGGCCAGCATATAAAACTGCGGAATAGTGGTTATAAAATAAGCTGCTATACATGCCCCTATCCAAATGACAACTACCATCAGCAAAACTTTTACATTACCATAAATAGCCGATAAACGCGACATTAATGTAGCGCCGCCGATAGCTACTAATTGTATAATGAGGATGATCTCGATCAGGCCACTGGTTTCCATTTTTAATACTTTGGCCCCGAAACCGGCGGCAACCAGCATAATGGTTTGCACCCCCATGGAGTAAAAGAAAAATGCAGGTAGGAACTTTTTTAATAAGGGCATGGTTTTAACCTTTGCCCAAACATTAGCCAGTTCAATAAAGCCTCCTTTTATAATATTATGGCGATGGGTTTGCGCATTGGGACTGCCCTTTGGCAATACAAAAAATGGTATATAGGCAAATGCTATCCACCAAATACCCACCAGTAAAAAGGATAGTTGGGCCGCCTTGCCATTGGTTAAGCCAAAGGTTTTAGGCGAAAGCACAAAAACCAAACATATAACCTGCAAAATAACACTGCCAATATAACCATAGGTAAAACCTTTAGCGCTTACCTTATCCTGCATATCAAGGGTGGCAATTTCAGGCAGGTAAGAATTATAAAAAACAAAACCACCACTATAACCAATAGCAGCAAGGGCAAAACACATGATACCAAACTCGAGGTTATCGGCCCCGAAAAAGAACAGACCACAGCATGACATGGAACCCAACCAGGTAAAAAACTGCATGAATATTTTTTTATTACCCCTATAGTCGGCAATGGACGACAGTATGGGTAAAAGCAAAACCATGATCATGTAGGCAGCGGCAAGGGCGTAGTTAGATAGTGCAGTATTAATAAAGCTTTTGCCAAAAAACATAACTCTATCGCCATTTTTAGCGTTTGCCGTAATGGCCACATAATAGGCCGGAAAAATGGTGGAAGTGATGACCAGGTTATAAGCCGAATTGGCCCAATCAAACATAGCCCAGGCCCTGATGACTTTCTTATTGTTTTTGGTTTCCATTGAACAATAAAAGTATGCAATTTTTGGAGCTTCCAAAAAGAATCAGGAGATAAGAATCAAGAACCAGGATGCCATATCATAAAAACGTCATTGTAGGGTACAAAGCAATCCCCAGCTGTGCAGATCGGCTCTGTATAGCATAGAGATTGCTTCGTACCTCGCAATGACGCGGGTTTTTGTTTTATTTCTTGTCTCTTGGCTCTAAGCTCTTGACTCTAATACTCTACTTACTGGCCCATTTTTGCTGTAGTAGTTTTATAAAGTACCCTCCTACCACACTGCGTGCCTGGAAACCTACCTGTTTGCCATTAGTGGTTTCGTGCCAGTCACTTAAAGGTACATGGGTCGGTGTTTCGATAGCGTATTTATAAACCGGGTTGGCCAAAGCTTCAAAATCAGCCCTTTTGTTAGCTAAGGTAGCTGTCCAGATGATCCAGTCAGATTTTGTATAGGTTTTACGACTATCCAGAGGCAAACCATATTCATTTTGTTTGGTGAGATAAAACTTAACCTCACGGTCATAAACAGATTGCGGGAACAGGTTTAATCCCAATATTTTATCCCAAACTATATTATACTTCTGGCTCCAGGTATCTTTTTTATCAAACACTAAAGAATAATGATCGCCGGCATCGRCCATTTGCATCCATTTGGCAACCATTTCTTTAGCCATGGCCCTGTACTTTGCAACAACATCCTTTTGGCCAAGCAAATCGGCTAAATGAGCGTAACAGCCAATCCCAACAATGGCCTTTGCCGATAAGTTGGCATTGCGCGCCAGGTGACCCGCAAAATCATCTGTACATAGCTGGTTAGCCGGATCTAATCCTTCCTTCGCCAAATAATTAGTCCAGGCAGTTAATATTTTCCAGTGTTTTCTGGCATACTCCGGGTTATTGCCATTCGCTCTGACTATAGCGGCTGTTAATGCCAACATATTGCCCGATTCTTCAACAGGCATACCTTCTCCATAAGTTTGACCATTAGCCAAAGGGTAAGTACCCAGGTCATGCGCAGCGAAGTCATGTGCAAATTTGCCGCTTTCGCTAAAGTAGAAAATACCGTTAAGCATTCCTTCCATCAACTTAGGATTATAGATCAGGAATAAGGGGGCCGATGGATAAGTAACATCAACTGTATTGATAGATCCATTGCTGAAGTTTTCTTTTGACAAGAACAATGTCTCTCCTTTCGGACTTTTTACCAGTGCATGGGCAGAAATACTCTGGCGATAAGCAAGTATACAAAGCTTTGCATAATCTTCGCCGCCTGCATTTTTAGCGTCCTTATATATAGAGGTATTAAATATCGCGCATTTTTTCAACACCACCGGATACTCCAAAGCAGCCTTAGCCAATACCTGTTCAATGGTTTTGATTTGTGCTGTTTGCCACCAGGGTTTTAAATTGGTATGGAAATATTGCACCGGGGTAATATCATCATAACCCAGCTCCACAAACTTTTCGACAGCGGTTTTACCTACCATCCCAAAAGGTATCACGGTATTTAAAACCAAATTGCTCCCCTCTTTGGCGGTCGATTTGCTATCGCCACTAAAAAAAGAATTAACTGCTTCCTTGCCGGTGCTTACATATTGTAAGGCCTTAGCCGTTTTGGGTACAGCTACGTACATATACCCCCAGTCAATACGCAGGTCATCACCTTTCTTTTGCAGAACAGGTTGCTCAACAGTGCCTGCCTTTAAAATAGACAGTGTATTGGTAACATATTGCTGTGTAGTTATGGCTTGCTGCGGTGTATTCCTGGCTACATCGGTTGATGCGCTGAAATAAACCTTTACATTGTGCGCTTTGTCATCATTTGATTTAACCTTATAACTGACATAAGATACAGGCCTCGATAAGATATTCAGATCATTCATGAGCAATGGCGAAGTAAAAGTAAGCTGCAGATCAGCTTTACCACATTTAAAATTATAGATGGTTTGGGTAGCATTCAAAGTCACGCCTGTTTGCTTCGCTGTTTCTAATGCTGCATGTTCAGTGGATTTTAACTCATCGGCAAGGCCAGCATCAAGCCATGCGCCACCGCCGGTATTGGTACAATGTAAAGCCAGTATGTTTTCGCCCTTTTTTAATTTACTTACTGCATCAGCATTAAGTGGAAAATACTGCAGATCGCCATTTGCACCACTTTGTTCAGCTATTTTCTCGCCGTTAAGGTAAACCTCTACATCATCGTCATGGTGCAGTTTCAGTGAAAGTTTATTAAAGTCGAGGTTGTTGATGGTGAAAGCTCTCCGTACCCAGATATTCTTGCTTGTCCACAATATTTTAGCCGCTGATTTGTCATCACTAAACGGAGCTGTGCCGGTTTTCCAGCTACTGTCATCAAATTGTGCAGTTGCCCATTCTTTGGCCGGTTCTGCTTCAGTGTACTTACAGGTGTAAGGTTTTTCGTTAGCAGCGGCCAATACGGTTTTATACTCAGCAGATTCCTTACCCATAAAGCGGTAAACAACATCATCTACCTTTATTAAACCTAATAATGATTGATCTTTACCTGTCCAATGCCGGGTGGTCGACTCATTAAGTTCGTCAGAAAACGACCAGATACTGAAATAAGGATTGTGTGTAATAAGCGGATAAGCCGGTGCTTTGGTAGCCTGTGCCCGGGCAAAAAGACCGGTGATTACCATGCCGGCAATTAATGAAAACCTTTTCATGTGTTTTATAAGTGGTTAATACAATATAGTAAATTAAGCACTGTAAATATTTGTATTTTCTTTTTTAAAACGGACAGGGTTTCACAAAAAGCGTCAATTCGACGATTAATTGAGACGATATGTAGAAGATGTGTCCTTATGCGTATATTTTAGTTACCCAAAGCAAATTTAACTGCCGCATTGGAATGAATGAGCATAGTGTCAAACAATGTACCCGGGGTATCATGGCTGCTGATGAGCAAGGGAATTTCTGTACAGCCCAATATTACCCCCTCGGCCCCGGCGGCTATAAGCTGATCAATAATTGACAGATAGCGCTCTTTGGTTTCGGGTTTGAATATGCCTTTACCCAATTCGTCGGCAATGGTATGGTGTATAAAGGCCCGGTCTTCATCACCCGGGATAAGGGTTTTAATGCCATGCTGCGTCAGCTTATCTTTGAAAAAATCCAACTCCATGGTAAATTTTGTACCCAGCAATCCGACTGTCTTAAGACCTTTGCATTCAATTTCGCGGGCGGTTTCGGTAGCTATGTTTATAACAGGCAGCTGAATGTTTTGCTCCAGTTCATCGGCTATTTTGTGCATGGTATTGGCGCAAAGCAAAATGGCGTCGGCTCCGCTTTGTTTTAAATTTAAACTGGCATTGGTAATCATGTTCAATGTCGACTTCCAGTTATTGGTCTCATTATTATGCACAATGTCGGCATAATTAAAGGAGTGAATAATGCATTGCGCAAAGTTGAGGCCGCCTAATTTTAGGTTGATGCCTTCGTTTATATGTCTGTAGTATTCTGTAGTTGAAACCCAGCTGATACCACCTATTAGTCCTAAAGTTTTCATTTAGTCAAAACTAATAAAATGCATAGACGTGTGCAGATTTACTTAAACAATTCAAAACTATATTGGGCTACGCTCCAAAACTCATCAAGGGCAATAATACGGGGTTTAAAAAACGAGATAAGTGCAGGCCAGTCGTCGCGGTTAAAGATACTGGTGGCAGGCAAAATTTTAATAATATGACTTACAGTTTTACGGTTTTCGTCGGTTACGTGAAGCTGCCATTCCCATTCTTCGTTAAGATAAGTATGTAGTAGAGTCTTTAGTTCCTTGAACTGTTCATATATAAGTTCCTGCATCCCGGCATCGGGATGCGATATTTCAATAGCTATATATGCCGAACGATTATCGGCCTGCATTTTAAAGTTTAAATGCTTGATGCCGGTTTTATAATTTATCCAGTTGGTTTTTAAGCCATCGGCCGATAATTGCGGCGCTATGTATTGTCCGAATGCGGTCCAAAAAGCCTGTCTGATTTGTGATGCCTGGTCTTTTGAGTACAATTTATTTGATTTGCTGTTTAGTTAAGCGCCAAAATTAGGGAAAATAAATCCCTTCATCTTTATAAAACACAAATGCAGGAAACCCTTTGTAAAGCCCTGCATTTGTGTCTGAAATCATTTGAGTAAGATGTAGAGCCAAGCTTACCACCTGTTCCAAAATGCAGGTGGTTCAATACCAAGCGACCGGAGGTAAACGTAACCTTGGGCACGGTGATGGATTTCGTTATCAATAAAGTAAAGCAGCAGATCGATGATTTTCCCTTCATAGGCTCCGAAGGCCAGATCAACTTCATGAAAACGTTGTTGCGGAATCTGATGCCATACCTGGTTAATTTGTACTGTTATCTGATCCCACAGTTCCAAAAGCTCTATTTTAGACTTGAATTTTACTTTTTCTATAGCATGATCAAGTTCTGCAACCGGTTTCCATTCGCCGGTAACAATACCATCAATGCCATCTTTACTGAGATCCATTATTTCTAAGGCCAGGTCTGCCATAGGCCGCATCCCTCCTATTGAATAGTTGAATATTTTATCTTCGGGAAAGGCTTCAATCGTTTTCCTGGTTAAACGGCGGTGGCCTTGCCAGTGTTCTAATAAAGCTTCGGACGAAATGATCTGCTCAACCTGAGCGTTTACTTGCTGATGAATTGCATTTGTTTCCATGGTTTTATTTGTTTTAGTGATTACAGAACAAAGAAACCTATGGCTAATGACAACCCTATGTCAACAGTGAGGTGAGGTTTTGAAATAAATTTATTGAAGCGGATAACTGAAACAATAATTTAATTTTGGCTATGGGTGTTTTGTATAAATGAAACGATCTGTTCCAGTTCATTTATTGATAGTGATCCTTTTATATACTGCCACTCAGATCCGTCATTTTTAAATATTATCTGGCCAAGAAAATCGGGATTGTTTTTATCATCCAACAATGGTTTGCTTTCGCCAATTTCCGGGGCTATTTCCTGAATTTCCAAAAGGTCCATTTTTTGCTTATCAGTATCTTTATAAAGCGTATAAATGCCGGTAAGATCCAATTTATCATTTGCTGATTGCGTCATTACAGGCTCAATGATAATGTTTCTTGTGGTACCGTTATCTTTTTTAATGCTTTGGCTTATTGTACGTGTCATAGTATTCTTTATTTAGGCGTCTATTCATAGTACAAATCAGCCGGGTAATTGTTCGGGTTCTTAYTTATTCTAACGCATAAAAAAAACCGATAACTGAATAAGTTATCGGTTTGTGCGGAACGCGATCATTACCAGATAAGCATTATTTAGCAAACCCATCGGGCTCAAAATCCAAAGAAACGGAATTCATGCAAAATCGCTTATGTGTTGGCGGAGGGCCATCATCAAAGATATGCCCTAAATGGGAGTCGCAACGTGCGCAGATCACCTCCATCCGCTGCATCCCATAAGAATTATCAGCACGGTAAATCACACTGTTTTTCCGAATCGGCTCAAAAAAGCTTGGCCAGCCGCAATCACTGGCAAATTTGGCATCCGACCGGAACAGTTTGTTGCCGCAAACCGCACAATAATAGGTTCCTTTCGCTGTACTATTCCAAAATTTACCTGTAAAAGCTTGTTCAGTAGCCTGCTCCCTTGAGGTGGCATATAAAGCTGGTGGCAGTATCTTTTCCCATTCGGCGTTTGATACATTCAAATGCCGGGTATCTGTATTAGAATAGTAGGGATTATTTTTATGTTCATTATTAGCTTTAAGCTGTTGTGAATAAGCAGTAAAAGTCGATATGGTCAAGATCCAGGATAAAATGATGGCTGTTCTCATTTTTTGAGTTTGTCTTTAAATACCTTTTTAAACTTTTCCAGCTCAGGCTGTATCACGTACTTACAATAGGGCTGGCTGCCATTTTGCGCAAAATAGTTTTGGTGGTAATCCTCTGCTTTATAAAATACCTTATATGGCGTTACCTCGGTAACGATCTTGCTTTTATAAGCTTTCTCGGCATTCAGCTTGGCAATATAATATTCTGCTTTTTGTTTTTGAGCCGTGTTGTGGTAAAATATCGCTGACCGGTACTGTGTACCAACATCATTCCCTTGCCTGTTTAGTTGGGTTGGGTCATGTGCTACAAAAAACGCTTCGATCAATTCATCATAGGAAATCTGCGCCGGATCATAAATGATATTACAGGCTTCGGCATGACCTGTGGTTTCGGTGCAAACTTGTTTATAGGTGGGATTAGCTACAGTTCCGCCAGAAAAACCGGACACGACCGTTTTAACACCTTTCAATTGTTTAAACTTCGCTTCGGTACACCAAAAACAGCCCGTCGCAAAAGTGGCTGTGTCTGTTTTGGACAAAGGTTTTACAACCCTGCTATGAGGCAGGGCAAATACCGCAAAACCGGTAGTTAGTAATAAGGCTAACAAGCCTGTAAATTTCTTGATCATAATAGAGAATACGTAAAAATACAACGGGTAGATATATAAAGCAAAAATGTGATCCGTACATGACATTCAGCCTATAGCCGGTATTATTATCGCACCATTTCAATCAAAAAACCCAGTCAAATTTGACCAGGTTTTAAAATCGTCTTTCAGGCTGGTGGTTATTGAGCGAACAGAGTGTTAGTTTGTATTAGTCATGATTACCTTTAGTGCTTTTTCTTTAGCAGCATGTTCAAATGTATCATAGGCCTCTATTATCTCATCCAATTTAAAATGATGTGTAATCAACTGGCTTGGTTTTAGTTTATTGGATATAACCGTTTTTAACAGCATTGGGGTCGAAACTGTATCAACCAACCGCGTAGTAATGGTTATGTTTTTTGACCATAGCGTTTCGAGATGAAGGCTGACGCTTTTTCCATGAACACCAATATTGGCAATATAACCTCCCGGTGCAATAATCTCCTGGCACAGTTCAAATGTTTCCGGAATCCCCACAGCCTCAATTGCTGTATCAACCCCTTTACCGCCAGTAATACTCAGGATCTGTTTTATGACATCGTCACTTGTGTTGTTAATTATATGAGTCGCTCCGAATTTTTTTGCAACCTGCAGACGATTTTCGTCCGGGTCAATCATAATAATTTCGGCCGGAGAATAAAATTGAGCGGTTAATAATGCGGCTATACCAATTGGCCCCGATCCTACAATAGCTATCGTATCGCCTGGTTTCACCTGACCGTTTAAAACGCCGCATTCAAAACCAGTTGGTAAAATATCACTAAGCATAACCAAAGCCTCTTCGTCAGCACCATCCGGAACCGGGTACAGGCTATTATCAGCGTGTGGTATCCTCACATATTCCGCTTGTGTACCATCTATCAGATGACCAAGTATCCAACCACCATCTTCGCAGTGTGAATACATGCTTTTCTTACAATATGCGCATTTACCACACGAAGTAATACAGGAAATCAGCACATGATCTCCCTTTTTGAAATTACTTACCGCATCCCCAACTTCTTCTATAACGCCCACTCCTTCATGGCCTATGATCCTGCCATCTGTAACTTCAGGAACATCGCCTTTCATAATATGGAGGTCTGTCCCACAAATTGTGGTCTTGAGTATTTTTACAATAGCATCTGTGGCTACAATGATTAAGGGACGGGGTTTCTCTTCCCAGGATTTTTTTCCAGGACCGTGGTATACTAATGCTTTCATGATGGTATTGTTTTTGGTTAATTTAATATTAAAAGATGCAAACACGCTCATATAATGCCAATTGGTATTACCACGAAAAGCGTAACTATAAACATCAAATTAAAACTACTTCAAGCCACGCGGATATAAATGCCGCAAATGGCAAGAATCATGAAGTTATAGAATACAACAACTTCGTAGGGTTGTTATTGTTGAGTTTTGGTGAAGTTGTGCATAGGTAATGTATTTCTTAACGTAAAGCCCCTTGTATTGTTTTCAGCATATGGCCGTGTTATCATCTCAACATTTAAACAAAAGAACCCGGTTAAACCTAACCTGATTTTTAACATATTGCGCGCCATCGGGTTATTGCGGTGATTTTTATAGCGATCATTAAGTAGAAAAAGAAAATTAGGAGAACGATCATTATCCTAATTAATGTTAGCTATTTTTATGGGATACGAATACGATATGAACATTTTACCTTCTAAACTGATTGATTTAAACGAATACCATCAGACTATTTCTGATAAGTATGCCAATCACGCCCTTACAAATGTTAACGACCATGTAGTTAGGATAAGCATCATGACCGAAGACTTTTACTGGCATTACCATCCTAATTCTGACGAGACGTTTATAGTACTGGAAGGCACCATGCTCCTTGATCTGGAAACCGGTACTATAGAGATCTGTAAAGGTCAGATGATCACTGTTGCCGCTAACGTTCGTCACTGTACACGGCCCAAAGGCCCGCGCTCGGTCAATCTTACAATCGAACTTGCAGACATGGAAACGGTACGAGTGTCATAATTCAGCTTATGATCTTCGATGTTATCACTAACTATACCATTTAAACTATTGTGCGAAACCTGTGCATTCCTTTGAACACCTTGAAGGTGTTTTACTGATAATTAAATCAATAAAGGCAGAAAAGTAGTTGCTCTATTTTGTTTTTACCGTTCGGTCTCATTAGGGCATACAATTGCGCGCCTGCATGGGTGCATCTCGAATCATCGTAAACAATTTAAGGAAATTAGTCAGTTTATGGGGTTAATTAAGGGTGAAAATTCCATATCCGGCCCCTTATTTGCGGATTATCAAAGTGGGTATCTTTGCTG
>NZ_JBFUJG010000144.1:0-11396 GCF_056401495.1 Mucilaginibacter sp. P4_E8 | reverse complement strand
GTTTACACCAGATGCTGTTCCTGAAAAATGATCACTTACTGAGCCCATTACCGCCGCGGTGAGTGGTGCAACAGTAAATGACATACCCGCTCCAAAAACAAGAACACCGGGAAAAAAGGTTGTCCAATAATCACCGGGGCCGTTTGTTTGTTTTACAAAAGATAAGATCAGCAGACCTGCACCCGCGGCGGCGGGACCACCTATTAATAGTAAGCGCGGGCCATGTTTATCAGCAAGGCCGCCCGCGAATCGTGCCATGGATATCATGAGTATGGTGAAAGGTAAAAAGGTAAGTCCTGATTGTAACTGACTGTAAACCTGTGCCTGAACCAAGTTTAATGAAAGAAATAACATACCGGCGCCAAGCCCGGCATACAGAAAAAAGGTGAGCAGGTTAACCCCCGTAAAAGTCATGCTGGTAAATAATTTTAACGGCATCATGGGGTGCTTACTCTTACTTTCAATAAAGATAAAAGCAGCCAGTAATAAGAGGCCGGCTCCCAATGTAGTATATACCTGCCAGTTGTTTAATCCAACGGCAGGTACCCGCAAAAAGCCAAATGTAAGCAACGCTAAACCCAGCGCGATGGCTACAGCCCCGGGAAAATCCAAAGCATGGTCGCTTTCTTCGTCGCGACTTTCTTTTACTTTCTGCCATAGGATCCAAAGCGCAACTGTACCAATGGGAACGTTAATGAAAAATATATAACGCCATAAACCTGCATCGCCAAAGGCCCCACCCAATATAGGGCCACCCAGGGTAACCACCGTAGTAAATGCCGACCATGTACCAATGGCCTTGCCCCGTTCTTTTTCATCAATTGAGGAAGAGATCAATGATAAACTACCTGGTATCATCAATGCCCCTCCAATACCCTGCAGCATTCTGAAAACTATAAGCAAAGTAACATCGGGAGCGAAACCGCAGGCTGCAGAACCTATTATAAAAATAAAAATACCGGCCATGAATATTTTTTTACGGCCCAGCTTATCGCCTAATGATCCGCCTATCATAATAAGGGAGGCCAGCATAACCAGGTAGGCATTTAGTATCCAGAAAAGATCGGTACCGGTGGCGTTTAAACTTTGTTGTAATGATGGTAATACTACGTTTAGTGCTGTGCCATCAATAAATGCCATTGCCGATGCCATGATTGATGAAACCATGATCCATTTACCAGCAGAACTACCAAGTGCAACTGTTGCCATAAAATAGGTTATACAGTAAATGTAACAAAGTACAATCACAAAATTGTTTGTAGCGCTGTTAAATTATAAGTATTTTTTCACTAAGGAGCTCATTATAAGTGTCAAATATTGCATACCCAAACCTATCAGGCTGCCACTGAATGGGAATGAAAAACACCCGCCATTGAAATAATCGTTAAACTTTTTATCTTTACTCAACCTCAGCTCGGGGACTACATTTTACTGCCAATTACCCTAATCGTCAGGCCCTGAGCGTTCAGCAACAATTCAAAAACGAAAACAATGGAACATAAAGCCACCTCTATTCGACCATTCATTGGAGCCGAAAATTTTGAAATATCAAGAAGTTTTTACCGGGACCTGGGTTTTCAGGAAAGTGTTTTGGCTCATAACATGTCCTATTTTAAAGCCGCGGATTTAGGATTTTATTTACAAGATGCTTACGTGAAAGATTGGATAGACAATTCAATGATTTTTTTAGAAGTTGAAGATGTTGATAAGCATTGGAAAGAATTGGTGGCTTTGGACCTTGCATCTAAATATGAACGTGTTAAACTAACACCAATCCGAGGGTATGACTGGGGTAGGGAATGTTTTCTGCACGACCCATCAGGAATTCTCTGGCACTTTGGAGAGTTTTACAAATAGTTAAAACAAGTTCATCACGTCTGGATATTTCAGCGCCGCTTGTGGTATCGGGCACTAATCAGGTAAATTTTTTTGGATAAAGAAAAATAAAAAAACTACCTTTCAACCTGTCATCGCAAGTGTATATAAAAGTTTGAAACTATAAATTGTTAAAATAGAATATGAAAAACTTATTAATATTCGGCAATAAGTCAATTTGCCGTTTTTTCCAGATGCAAATTATCCTGTCCTTATTTGTTTTTTCGGCAGTTAAGGCATCAACTGGCAAGGCAGAACCGACAAAAGACCCTGATGTGATTGGCAGGTGGGACCTTACAATCAACAAAGCAGGTAAAAATTTACCTTCCTGGTTAGAGGTGCAGAAATCAGGTACACATACACTGATCGGTCGTTTTGTGTATGCTTTTGGCAGCGCACGCCCTATTTCAGAAGTTAAACCTGATAATGGTAAATACAGCTTTTCTATTCCTCCGCAATGGGAAGAAGGGAGCAGGAACATGGATTTTCAATTTGAAGTTAGCGGCGATAAAATAAAAGGCACCATGGTTTTTACTGATGGCGTTACTTATGAATTTACGGGTGTCCGTGCTCTATTACTTATCAAGTCTAAAAGTCCGGTTTGGGGCACGCCGGTGAAATTGTTTAACGGAAAAAATATTAAAGGCTGGCATGCCGATGGCAAAAATCAATGGATTGCAGAGGGTGGTATTTTGAGAAGCCCACATTCAGGAGCTAACCTGATAAGTGATAAAACTTTTACCGATTTTAAACTTCATATTGAATTTCGGTACCCCCAGGGAAGTAACAGCGGCGTTTATCTGAGGGGCAGATATGAATTGCAGATCATTGATACAAAAAGCGGCGACCCTGAGCCTATCAACAACCAGTTCAGCTCAATCTATGGTTTCCTGCCGCCAAATAAAATGATGGCGAAAAATCCGGGCGAGTGGCAATCTTATGATGTTACACTGGTTGGCAGAATGATAACTATTGTAGCTAACGGAAAAACGGTAATATGCGACCAGGTGATCCCCGGCATAACCGGAGGAGCGATAAACAGTCAGGAAGGAGAACCAGGCCCGATACTGATCCAGGGTGACCATGGACCGATTGATTACAGGAATATTGTTATTACTCCTGTAAAGTAGTGGATACTAAGAGACAACAAAGCCTTCCTGAGCAATCAGGAAGGCTTTGTTATTTCAAGACATAGTTAGATTGAATCTTTCCATTGAATACACAACTTCGGCGCTTGTAAAGCGTATACAAAGTAACTCACGAATAAGAGTGATCTCGATTGGAATACGGTGAGGTTGAAATAACAAAAACCATTGTAGAATTTAAGCCTTCAAGAGGCTAATAAGGAGCAACGTTGCACTATGGTTCAATTTCAAACGGCAAACGCCTGAACAATATAGGAATTGATGAAAACAGCAGAAGAAATAATTTGGTCAAAAGCAGCTCACGCCGAATATCCATCTTATTATAATGAAACAGACATTGAGGACATGATGGAATCCTACGCTGAGCAGTTTAAACCTCAATGGGTTCCGGTACAAGACGTTTTAACTTCAGAGCTTATTAACAACCTTGATAATCTCTACTTGTGGGATGGCCAAAAAGGGGTAACGGGCAGGTATAGCCCAAGTGATGGAAAGTTCTACGGTTACCTAACCAAGTCTGAATTTTTGGCAACACATTGTATGGAATTACCTGGCCCGCCCAATATTTAATATATCTCCCCACTCAGCCTATGGTCGGTGTTATAACAACAGAGCCCTCCTGATTGCTCAGGAAGGCTCGTAACCAGTGACCGGGCCATATACTTCATTCGCAAATAACTATGGCCCGGTAAGATTTAAAGTACAGATACCAATTCGGCTATCCTGTTGGAAATGCCGACCTCATTATCGTACCAGGCGACTACTTTCACCAATTTTCCGATGGATTTGGTGAGATTACCATCCACAATGGAGCTGTGGGTATTACCCAATATATCTGCAGAGACGAACTGCTCTTCGGTATATTCCAAAATTCCTTTCAAAGATTGATCTGCATAGCTTTTTAAAATAGCATTGAGGTCTTTTGCTGAAACTTCCTTTTTAAGATTGATCGATAGGTCGACAATAGATCCGTCAATCACCGGAACCCGGTAGGAGAATCCGTCCAGTTTACCTTTCAGTTCCGGCAATACGTCGCCAATAGCCTTAGCAGCGCCGGTTGTGGTAGGTATTATTGAATGCGGTGCGGATCGTGCCCGGCGAAGGTCTTTATGTGGCGCGTCCTGCAAATGCTGGTCGGCTGTAAAAGCATGCACAGTGGCCATAAAGCCGGATTCAATACCGAACTCCTTATCCAGTATGAATAATACTGGAGCAATACTGCCCGTTGTACAGGATGCTGTTGAATAGATCTGGTCGCCGCCGATCAGGTCATTGTTTACGCCATGCACAATGGTTTTGATCCCGCCGGTTGCAGGGGCAGTAATTAGTACCTTTTTTGCACCCGCGTCAATGTGAGCCTGTGCGGCCGACTTGTCAGTAAAGCGACCGGTCGATTCGATGACCACATCAATTCCCAGATCTCCCCATGGAAGGTTTTTAGGATCTTTTTCGCTCAGTAGTTGTATTTTTCGGCCATTTACCAACATGGCGCCGTCTTCTTGGGCAACTGTGCCTGGAAACTGCCCGTGAGCACTATCATATTTCAACAGGTGGATCAACGTTTGCAGATCCGTCAGGTCATTGATCGCAACAACCTCGATATCCTTTTTGTTTTGTAAAGCCCGTAGCGTCATCCGGCCGATGCGGCCAAATCCATTAATTGCAATTTTCATATTTCTGTAGTTTTAAAAATCTCCTGTAGTCTGATGGTGTAACCATCAGGTGTCTTAAAAATAAACGTCTCATGGATACCAATCCCCCTAAACCGCAACGCAAAGCGATTTCTTCAAGCGGCAGATCGCTTTGCTCCACATGAACACTGGCAGCTTCCACGCGAAGCTTTTCAATGAATTTGGCCGGGGAAATTCCGGTTTGCCTGGTGAATACCCGGGTGAAGTTTCGCGTACTCATGTTCAGGTGTTCCGCTAAACGTCCAATATTCAGGGGTTCGTGCAAGCGCCCTGCCAGCCATTCTTTTAACTGTACGGCCAGGGCAGATGTATCGGCCAGTGTCCCAAACTGCACCTGGTAAGCCTGCTTGTTCAGGTAAAAGAAAATGAGTTTCCTTGCTACATGGGCTGCAACGGCCCGTCCGCAATCTTCCTCTACCATCGCTAAAGCCAGGTCTATTCCGGAAGATACCCCGCCGGAGGTATACAGCTGCCCGTCCCGGGTATGAAAATAATGATGATCCAGTAATAGGCCCGACCTTTCTACAATGGTAGCGCCAACGCCTATCGTTCCGATCCGACGGATTTGGTTATGCACGCCTGCCAGCCAGGTATAGAATTGCTTATAGTTTGATTCAGAGTCGTTCCCGACAATCAGTAGCGTATCAATACCACTCAGATCCCTTAACGCATTACTATTGATTTGTAGCCCGCCAATGCCTTTCACTGTTTCGCCATCCGGAGAAACCAATGATACATCGTATATATCCCGGAGCGCATTGGCATGCCTGAAAACATCAGCAGGTCCTGCGAAATCCATCAAGAAGTTACCGGACATCACTACAATTGCGATCTTCTTCTTATCCATGTTCAAAATTATATAATACTAAACCTGTCTCAAAGGACATAAATTATACAATTCAGGCCATGTACCAGTTGCCTGGATATTGCTAAATTGGGTTCAATGACAGACCTAAATGAAACGAATGCGAAATGTTGAACGTATAATTGCTGAAATTGCGATAAGGATCATGAATGAAGACGAGGAACTTACTAAAAGTGACAATTTATCAAATCTATCACGTATAAGGCCACCAAAATCCAAAAGTATCGGTTAAGCACCTAATTGCAAATGCATAAAATAAGGTTATTATTAATGTATTGTAAATTAGATACTTAACCCTATAGTCGGTGTTATCACCGCACCATTAAAACAACAAAGCCCTCCTGATTTCTCAGGAAGGCTTTGTACTGAAACGATTAGCCACTCTGTTTGATAGTTAAGGCCCATTTGGAATATCTAACCCGATTCCGATATCTATCGGGACCATCATTGATTGTTTTAATTTTAACCATTCGATGATTTTCTATAGTTCTTTTATTTTAATATTTCTGAACGCAATACCGGTAGCCCAGTCTTGCAGAACGAGATGGCCGCTGATATGCTTGCCGTATTCGGGGTAAGCGTGAAAATGCGAGTTTGCTACTTTTTGTGCCCATACTTTGGAAGTAAAGTCCTCCTCTGTGGTGAGTATACCATTAAGATAAAACTGCACTTTGCCGTTTTTTTGCCTTATTTCAGAATGGTTCCAGGTATTCTCAGGTTTGGTTTTCGCCAGTTTTTTTTGCGAAGACATTCCGAATAAACAGCCTGAACGGTATTGCGGTTTGGCATAGTCTGGGTTGGCATTGTCGAGCAATTGATATTCCGGCCCCGACGCCCAACCTGTCGGAACATCTTTTCTTTCTAAAACGTTAATAAAAACGCCGCTGTTTCCTCCTTTTGGCAGTTTCCAGTCAAATTTCAGATCATAGTTCTTATATTCCTTATCGGTGATCAAATCACCCGGACCTGTCTTATCCATTGCATCACAGAATAGCTCCCCGTCCTTGGCCTTCCAAACAGTGAATGCCCCCTGGCTGTTATACAAATGCCAACCGCTGGTCGAGTTTCCATCAAATAATAGCTTCCAGCCCTGTTTTTTTTCTTGTGCGGAGAGCTTATTGTTTTGGTCTCCACTGAAGGAGTAGCAAGTAAAGATGGCTGCCGATATAGCCAGGATAAATAAACATTTGGTGCAGTTCTTTTTCATAATTTTTCAGGTTCTGATTTATTGGCATCAATTTGCAAATAATTTTATCAAGATCGTTAAAATTAACCCTAAGAAACTAACATAATAGTCAAAGTGAAATTTGAACGGGATTATTATAGATGAAATAATATTCTGCCTATGGTCGGTTTTATCACCGCACAATTAAAGCAACAAAGCCCCTTCTTTCGAAGAGGCTTTGTACCCAGCGCCGGAGTCGAACCGGCACGGTTTCCCACAGGTGTTTGAGACCAGCGCGTCTACCAATTCCGCCAGCTGGGCATACTATGTTGTAAGTGATCGTTGATTTTCTTACAAGCGGGCTGCAAATGTATCTAAACTCTCTTTAATTCGCAACAGATATTTTTGTCTGTAGTAAATTTCTGCAATTTTATTCCGTCTGCTTTCCTGCGCGTTATGGTCAATTTGTTCATAATCTGCAGTAAGTTCTGTAATCTTGTCGTTAATATCTCCCTCAATAGCAAGCACTTCCGCGGTAACTTGTGCCAGTTGTTCAGCATCTTCAACTTCCATCAGGCGCTCATTAATATCCATCATTTCCATTAAAAAATCTGCCGGAAGTTGTGGTTTTGCACCCTCAGATACCAGGCCATGCACCTTTAAAAGGTATTTCATACGGCGTGCTGGGTCCGAAAGTATCTGGTAAGCCTTATTATTTAATGTTGATAGTTCCAGTATTTCCTGTTGTTTGGCCTCATCCTCGCCCGCATAAAAATCAGGGTGATATAACTTACTCAGTTCGTAAAACTTTTTTTTCAGCGTGGCCTGGTTTGTATTAAATGATTCAGGGATGCCATAAAATTCAAAATAGTTCATAGCGCAAAGGTAAGGAGATGTAGACGTGAATTTCATTGATTTAATTGAATTACATGAATTTTGATGATCAGTTAACATTCATTATTGCGAATTACTTTCTAATTCGTGTAATTCGTGGTTATCCTTATCTTTGCTCCTTATACCATAAATAAGCTATGTTGTTTGAACAAATACGGCAAAAGCCGTTCTTTATATTAGGGCCCTGTGTAATGGAAAACCAGGAACTTTTATATCAGGTAGCAGAGAAAGTTGCCGAAGCTGGTCAGCGCTACAATGTACCTGTGATCTTCAAATCGTCATTTGATAAAGCCAATCGTACATCTATCCATTCGTATCGTGGCCCGGGTATTGAAAAAGGTATGCAAATGTTGCAAAATGTAAAAGATCGTTTCGGGCTGCCGCTTACAACCGATATTCATGAACCCGCACAGGCAGCCATAGCTGCACAAGTGGTTGATATATTACAGATACCAGCCTTTTTATGCCGACAAACAGATTTGCTGGTGGCTGCTGCCCAAACAGGTAAAATAGTAAATGTAAAGAAAGCTCAATTCCTATCTGGCCAGGATATGTTTTATCCGGCTCAAAAAGTGATAGAAGCCGGTAATACTCAGGTTATACTTACTGAACGGGGTAACATGTATGGTTACAATAACCTGGCTGTTGATTTCAGGAACATTTATGATATGAAGGCCTTTGGCCATCCTGTTTGTATGGATTGTACCCATTCGGTACAGCGACCAGGCGGGGCGGGGGGCAAAACAGGTGGCGACCGTACCTTTGTACCTATGATGGCATTAGCTGCAAAGGCTTTTGGTGCGGATGGTTATTTTATGGAGATACACCCTGATCCGGATAACGCGTTGAGCGATGGACCTAACATGGTTAAATTACAGGATCTGGATAAGGTGATGGCACCTTTAGTGGGATAAATACATGAAAGATATTGCCAAAAAGGTTTTTGATATAGAGATTGAATCGCTGCAGCATGTGGCTGGTTTAATTGATGATGAGTTTACAAAGGCCGTAGAAGCTATACTGAACGCTAAAGGTAAACTGGTAGTGACCGGCATAGGCAAATCAGGGCTTATTGGTAAAAAGATAGCCGCTACACTTGCCAGCACTGGTACGCCCAGTTTCTTTCTGCACCCTGGTGAGGCTTTTCATGGCGACCTGGGTATGGTGGGTACTGATGATATTGTGATGATGATATCATACTCCGGAGAAACCGAAGAAGTGCTCAGGATAATTCCATTTTTAAACTGGAACAAGAATTTAATTATCGGTGTTACGGGTAATCCCAATTCAACGGTGGCTAAAAACAGTCACCACCACCTCAATATAAAAATTGCCCGCGAAGCTTGTCCGCTGGAGCTAGCGCCTACATCATCAACTACCGCGGCTCTGGTAATGGGCGATGCCCTTGCCATAGCATTAATGGAATCGCGCGATTTTAAACAGCATGATTTTGCCCGTTTTCACCCCGGCGGAAGCCTGGGGCGTAAGTTGCTGGTTAAGGTGAAGGATCTGATGCGTACCGATAAACTGCCCTTTATAACAGAACAGGCTTCGTTTATGGAGTTGTTGCTTAATATGTCGGCAGGGCGCTTAGGCATGGTAATGGTGGGCGATGCCACTTATATTAAAGGTATAGTTACTGACGGCGATCTGAGGCGTGCTTTATTGCTACACCCTGATACATCAACTTTAACTGTTGCCGAAATAATGACCGTAAATCCTATCATCATTGATGGTGAGGAATTTGCAAGCCAGGCCGAACAATTAATGATAGAAAAAAAGATAACCACACTGCTGGTTGGTTCGGCACAAAACAGAAGCATTAAGGGCGTTTACCAGATCTATAGTCAATAGAGTAGGTTGTGCTCACAAAAAATAAATCTATATTTACAACCTATCTACCGCTGCTATAAAACATGTTTGATCATCAGTCAAATCAACCCGTTGAAAAATTTGTACCGCCTGCAAATATCAGTATTGCAATTATTGGTTTGGGATATGTAGGCTTACCATTGGCCGTGGAGTTTGCTAAAAAATTCCCGGTAAAGGGATTTGATATTAAACAAAGTCGTGTTGATGAGCTAAACAGTGCCTTTGACCGTACCCTCGAAACTGAATCAGCTATACTTTTATCAGTATTAGCAACCGATATTACAACAGACAGGGGGCTTATATTTACGTCAGATGTTAATGATATTGCCTCATGCAACGTGTTCATTGTTTCGGTTCCTACACCTACAGACCAGTACAACCGCCCCGATCTGAGCCTGCTGATCAAAGCCAGCCAGAGCGTTGCTGGGGTACTTAAAACAGGCGATGTTGTGATCTATGAATCAACCGTATATCCCGGTGCTACCGAGGATGTTTGTGTGCCTGTATTGGAGCAAATTTCAGGATTGAAATACAATAGTGAATTTTTTGCCGGATACTCGCCTGAGCGCATTAATCCCGGCGATAAGATTCATACACTTACCAATATTTTAAAAGTAACATCAGGGTCAACGCTTGAGGCCGCAGACTTTATAGATGGACTTTACCGCACTATTGTAACAGCCGGCACACATAAGGCACCAAGTATAAAAGTCGCGGAGGCCTGCAAAGTGATCGAGAATTCGCAACGCGACATTAATATTGCTTTTGTAAATGAGCTGGCCAAAATATTTAACATTATGGATATTGATACCCATGCTGTTTTGGAAGCTGCCGGAACTAAATGGAACTTCCTGAATTTTAAACCGGGCCTGGTTGGTGGTCATTGTACCGGGGTTGATCCTTATTATTTGGCTCAAAAGGCGCAGGAGGTAGGTTATCATCCCGAAATTATACTGGCCGGCAGAAGACTTAATGATGGCATGGGTACCTACGTTGCTCTTGAAGTAATTAAGCTGATGATAAAAAACGATATATCAGTTAAAAAATCACACATATTGGTGCTTGGTTTTACCTTTAAAGAGAATTGCCCTGACGTACGTAATACCAGAGTTATTGATATTGTTAATGTTTTAAGCGGATTTGATGCTCATTGTGAGCTATATGACCCCTGGGCTGATCCGGACGAGGTTAAGCATGAATATAATGTAGACACCATAAAAGATCTGGATAAGTTAAGCGGAAATTATGATGCTATAATTGTAGCAGTTGGGCACAGGGAATTTTTTGATCTGAATTATGACAGGCTCAAGAAAAACAGCTCATCGGTTATATATGACATCAAAGGAATACTGGATAAGGATATGGTGAACGGTCGTTTGTAGATCCTATATATGCATTAAAATTAATGATTGTTTTATCGACAGACACATTGGTTAGTTGCTTAATTATTTTATATTTGATTTTGTATGAATTTCTTAATTTTTAATTTTGTTGATAGTAATATGAAATTTTTGTAACTGGTTGCGCATTCAATTATCAGATTGTTATTTATAAATAAATATGCTAATTTAGCGTGCATTTTCTACTTCAATAAGCTCTATAAATGATTCACAGATACGCTACTTTTATTAAAGCAGTGAACCTTACTATTGATTATATTATACTTAATATAAGCATGGTAATTTCTTACTTCATCGAAGACAGATCGTATATTTTTTGGATAAATAACAGAAGGTATTTACCCATTGTATTGGTATTCAATTTAATTTGGTTGTTATCTGCCAATATCACTGGTTTATATGAACATGTTTTAAACAAAGATTCTATAAGAACTTATCGTGGTGTAATTAAAACGTACCTTTTGTTTGTGAGTTTTATATGCTTTACCA